>NZ_JAMZBE010000043.1:0-25912 GCF_024158645.1 Halomonas sp. 707B3 | reverse complement strand
CCATGGTGAAGGCTCTGGGCGTGATCGACGCGGCAGGCTGGCAGCGTCGTTAGATTCGCTTGAACAGCGAGTGCTAAGTAGCCAAGACTGAGTTCCCACTACTAGGCAGCATAGTGTTGCGCCAGGGTGTTAATAATTGCCTTGGCGCTTTCGCTGCTGAGTGAATAATAGATGGTTTGAGACTCCCGCCGCGTATTGACCAACTGGTCGCGACGCAAAATCGCCAAGTGCTGAGAAAGCGCCGACTGGCTCAATGAAAGCTGCTGATTAATTTGCGTTACCGACAGCTCTTTTTCTGCCAACAAACACAGGATCTGTAGGCGTTTTTCATTCGCCAACGCTTTGAGCAGGTTAGTGCCTGCCTCAATGGCATGACAGTTATGTTCCAGAAGACGTGCAGCGGCGCTAGTAGAAGCAGACATGAGGATCTCCTTGCCTACACTGTAGTGACAGCGTTGTTATAGATTATGTAGCCATCGTCGCGTCGCGAGGATTGGGTTGTTTAATGATCAGTAATTTAGCGGTTTTTGTCCAAATATGGGTTTAACGCTCTATCAATGGTAGTGAGGGCTTTTTTGTCGACAATGTCTGCGTTTGGCTACGGCTTTGGTCGCGTTTTATCCCATAGTATGAGGGTGAAATTGATGGTTACTTTATAAAGTGTCAACAATCCATCTTTGCTTCGAAGATGCTTATCAACCGACACAATAATCACAAGGTCACCATGAGCCTCTATCAGCGCACCTACCAGCACTCTATTGAGCATCCTGAGACTTTCTGGGCCGAGCAGGCCAAAAAGCTGCCTTGGTTCACGCCGCCTAGCACCATCCTTACCTATGACGACCAGCAGCACGCCCGCTGGTTTGGCGATGGCGAATTGAATATTTGCTATGCCGCCATTGACTACCACGTTGAGCAAGGGCGCGGTGATCAACCCGCCATTTATTGGGACTCACCGGTTACTCAATCCAAGCAAACCATTAGCTACCTTGAGCTACGCGACCGGGTGGCGCGGTTTGCTGGCGGTCTTGCCAAGATGGGGGTAACCAAAGGCGACCGTGTCATTATTTATATGCCCATGGTGCCTGAGGCGCTGATTGCCATGTACGCCTGCGCCCGTTTAGGCGCGGTGCACTCGGTAGTGTTTGGCGGCTTTGCGCCCCACGAGCTGGCAGCTCGCATTGAAGACGCTGAACCGAAAGTAGTGATTGCTGCTTCCTGTGGAGTCGAAGTTGATAAGATGCTGCCCTATAAGCCCATTGTCGAAAAAGCTATCTCGCTGAGCAGCTTCAAGCCAGATGCTTGCGTGGTATTTCAGCGCGAAGCGCATCGTGCAGAGTTACAACCTAGCGATGTGGACTGGCAAGAACTCGTGGCAGATGCTCCCTTTGTGGATTGCGTACCCGTGAAAGCCACCGACCCGCTGTATGTGCTCTATACCTCTGGCACTACCGGTAAGCCCAAAGGCGTGGTGCGAGACACTGGCGGCTATGCGGTCGCCTTGGCCTATTCGATGGAAGTGATTTACGACCTTAATCCAGGCGATGTGATGTTTACCGCCTCGGATGTGGGCTGGGTAGTAGGGCACTCCTATATTGTTTACGCACCGCTTCTGCGCGGTTGCACCACGGTAGTGTATGAAGGTAAACCGGTGAAAACACCGGATGCGGGAGCGTTTTGGCGTTTGATTGATGAGTACAAAGTGAAGAGTTTTTTCACCGCCCCAACAGCGTTTCGGGCCATCAAAAAAGAGGACCCTGACGCCAAGCAGTTGGAAAAGTACGATATCAGCAGCCTGCAGCACTTATATGTTGCTGGTGAGCGCTTAGATCCACCGACTTTTCATTGGTTGGATGACCTGCTCGATGTGCCGGTCATCGACCACTGGTGGCAAACTGAAACCGGCTGGCCGATTGCCGCCAACTTGCCGGGCATTGAAGCAGCGGCCACTAAGGCGGGCTCTGCCACTTACCCGGTGCCCGGCTTCAACGTGCAGATTCTTGACCGCGACGGCGAACAGGCGCCCGCCATGCAGCAGGGCAGCGTCGTCATCAAGCAGCCGCTGCCGCCGGGCTGCTTGGTGGGTATTTGGCGCGACCCCCAGCGCTTTCACAGTGCCTATATGGCCGCTTACCCTGGCTACTACCTGACCGGCGATGGCGGCTACTTTGATGAGGAGGGCTACCTGTTCATCATGGGGCGAACCGATGATGTGATCAACGTAGCGGGGCATCGCCTCTCCACAGGCGAAATGGAAGAGGTCGTGGGCGCCCACCCCGCTGTAGCGGAATGTGCGGTGATCGGCATTCATGATGAACTAAAAGGGCAGCTACCAGTGGGGCTAGTGATTCCCAAAGATGGCTTTAACGGCGACGAAGCAACCCTGGAAGCCGAACTGATTGAGCGCGTGCGTGAACATATCGGCCCCATCGCCTGTTTTAAGCAGGTGCTGGTAGTGAACCGGTTGCCCAAAACCCGCTCGGGCAAGATACTGCGCAAACTGCTGCGCAATATCGCCGATGGAAAATCCTTCGGCATTCCCTCTACCATTGATGACCCCACCAGTTTGGAAGATGTGCATGCAGCGATGCGTGAACGCAACGTGGGTGCTGCCAATCAAGCAACCTCCACCGATAGCTAAGCATCTTCTCTGCCACGCTCAAACTACGCACAAAGCCGCCCAACCCCATGGGCGGCTTTGTGCGTTCAATTTTATGCTTTCTTTTATTACCGTGAGGAACGCGTATAATGCGCGCCCCAGTGGCGCTCAACGCGCTTTTTCGAGGGTTCCCTTACCCCTCTATCAACCAAAAAAAGGCCAATCTGTATGTTTGCTTTAACCGACGCTCAGCATCGCCGTTGCCTCATGGTAATGGTCGCCTTCCATATCGCCATCATTGCTGCCAGTAACTATCTGGTGCAGCTACCGTTTACGCTGTTTGGGTTTCATACCACCTGGGGCGCGTTCAGCTTTCCGTTTATCTTTCTAGCCACCGACTTAACGGTGCGCCTATTTGGTAAAGGGCCAGCCCGCACGATTATCCTACGCGTGATGTTTCCGGCGCTGTTGGTGTCTTACGTGGTGTCAGTGATCTTCCCACGCGGCAGCTTTGCCGGCATTGAGGCACTCGGCGAGTGGAACCTGTTTGTTGCCCGCATTGCAGTTGCCAGCTTCCTTGCTTACGTATTGGGGCAACTGCTCGATGTGCAGGTGTTTGACCGCCTGCGCCAGTGGGCGTGGTGGGTCGCACCTGTGTGCTCGACCATTCTGGGCAATCTTGCCGATACGTTTGCCTTCTTTGCCACCGCCTTCTATAACAGTCCTGACCCCTTTATGGCTCAGCACTGGGTGGAAATTGCTGCCGTTGACTACGCCATTAAGCTGGGCATTAGCCTGCTGTTCTTCCTGCCGCTCTATGGCCTGCTGCTCGCATGGCTAACGCGCCGCTTGGTGGTATGGACAGGGCAGGACGATGCTGCGCCGCGAACCGCTTAACCGATAAGGAAATAGCATGACCGACCATGTCCCCGTGGATCTTTACGCGATTGACCTGCCTGCTGACGCCGACGCGGATAGCCAGCCGCTGGTCGTGATTCATGGCTTGCTCGGCAGTGCCGATAATTGGCGCTCGCATTTGAAAGTGTGGCAGCGCAAGCGCCGGGTAGTGGCGGTGGACCTGCGTAACCACGGACGCTCCCCACACGCAGAAGGCATGAGCTATAGCGCCATGAGCCAGGATGTGCTGGCAGCGTTAGATAAGCTGGGTATTGAGCAAGCGCATATTTTAGGCCACTCCATGGGCGGCAAGGTAGCCATTACGCTGGCGCGCCAAGCGCCGCAGCGCTGCCTCTCGCTAATGGTGGCCGATATTGCCCCGGTGGCCTATCAGCACGGCCATGACGATGTGTTTGCTGCCCTGGAGCAAGTACGAAAAGGCAAGCCAACCAATCGCCGCGAAGCAGACGCCCTGCTAGCAGAGCACGTCGATTCGCGCCCCACGCGGCTGTTTTTGGCCACCAACCTAGTGCGCGATGAGCAGGGCATTATGGGCGTGCGGGTTGGCCTGGATGAAATCCAACACGGCTACGAGGCCATCATCGGTGAGCCCGATGGTGATTCCCCGTTTGAAGGCGCGACGCTGGTACTGCGCGGTGCCGATTCCCACTACGTGAGCGACGATATGCTGCCAGCGCTGCGTGAAGTGCTGCCTCGGGCGCGACTGGTCACCCTCAAAAACGCTGGCCACTGGCTGCATGCCGACCAGCCTGATGCGTTTCAGCAAGCGATCGACGCCTTTATAGCGGCGCAATCGTAAGCTTATGCTGTTCCGGGGCGTTTAAAAACCGGTTCAGTATGCGGTAGGTATCCACGTCAAACTGCGGCGTATCGCCTTTTAGCGTTTGGGCGCGCCGCTTAGTGGTGGCGCTGCCCAGGTAGCACCAGTGATCGACCACATGATGCGCTACCGGGCCGCCTTTGCGGCTCTGTTCACGAATCACGATTCTGCCCGGCCAAGGCCACGCACTTACCTGCAGCTTGGCAAGTGCCTGTTGTGCCCGCTGAGTGTGAGTATCTAGCGGTTCTTTCTGGCAGCATGCGCCACGGCATTTGTCTAGCTGGTGAGCAAAGCAGCGGCCCTTGCCTTTCTCTAACCCCAACACCTGTGGGCACAGCTGATGCTCTTCAGCAATACTGCGCAGCGCCTCTTTTGCTGCTTTGGCACTTCTAAATAGCCCGAACAGTTTGCCCGGCTGGTGCTGGCTGATGGCTTTACCGCTCACTAGTGTGGGGCAGGCCGCATCGCTCGGCCAATACCACGTTTTCAAGCTGCCCTGACGGCGCAACTGACGATTCAAAATCGGCATTAGCGTTTTCACAAGCTGCGCTTCCCGCAGCTGCGCGCTTAAATCACCGGCGGTCTCTTCCCACTCGATATGCTGAATCTGCTGGGCGAGGCGCATCTCTTTGTCATCTTGATGATCGCGTTGAAAATGCCCCAATACCCGGCTGCGCAGATTTACGCTTTTGCCTATGTAAAGCGGCAAGCGGTTATGGCCATAAAATAGATACACGCCAGGGGCGCTGGGCAAGTCGGCTAGCTGGTCGCTGGAGAGATGTGCAGGCAGGCTGCGGTGGTGCTGCTCATCGGCAAGCGCTGCCTGCCAGGTAGCCGCATCACACTCGCGCTGCCATGCCTGCCATAATTCCCAGAGTGCCACGGCATCATCTTCGGCGCGGTGCTGTCGCATCAGTGGAATATTAAAATGGGACAGCAGGGCAGCCAAGTTGTGCTTGGGCAGCGAAGGGTTTAAGCGTCGAGAAATGCGCAGCGTACATATTAGCGTGGGTCGATAGATGTATCCCGCACGTTTAAACTCGTTACGCAGAAAACTGGCATCGAACCGGGCGTTATGTGCCACCAAACAAGCGCTGCCCAACCACTCCAGCAGTTCCTCCGCAATGGCTGAAAAAGCGGGCGCATCCGCCAGCATATCGTCATAAATACCGGTCAGTTGACTGATATGGGCGGGCACGATGGTGCCTGGGTAAATCAGGCTAACAAAACGCTCGACAACTTCACCTTCCACCACCTTAAGGGCCGCTATTTCGGTAATACGATCCCTAGTGGCCCGGGTGCCGGTGGTTTCCACATCGATAAACACTAACGGGGTGTCTTGCATGCTGCTCCAGCGCGCTGAGGGTGTTGCAAGCTGTTTTACGGCGTGCGGGTTAGCGCTCCATCAGTAAGTGGGGGTTCACCGCCAGCCGCGTGACGGGAATTGAATTTTCTGTGACGCCCACACTCTGCAAGTAGCTTTCAAACGCCGCATAGCGCCGCTCGTCTAGTGCCGCAGGACTTAACGCAACGCGGCGGAGCAGGTCATCCCACGCCTCTTGATTGATGGGGTTATCCAGTACGGGGTGTGTTGTGACCAGCAGCGTCCAGGCTTCTTCTGGGTGCTCAATCATCCAGTTGCTGGCCTCTTCCAGAGCGATCAGCACCCGCGACCAGGTGGTGGCCTGACGAGCAACGGAGTCGCTATTGGCTAATAGAATCAGCCCATCGTGGCGCGGGATATCGATGTCGCTGTAGCGCACGGTATGAGTGACGATGCCATCGGAGGCGAGCTGCTGGGGCAGCGTATGAAAAAAACCATCCGCTATGGCATCAACTCTGCTCGAACGTAGCGCATCGGCGGCATCAAAATGGACGCTTTCAGGCGCAACGAAGTCATCGACTTGGCGCACTGAACGGGGCAGAAGTTGTTCCACTAACACATCACGCCCCTCGCGGGTGGAATAACCGTAGTGTAAATCGGCTAGGGCGTCGACAACCGCTGCTGATGCTGGCGCTTCACCTGCCACGATCACTGCATTTAACGGCGTTTCTATCAGCGTGGCGATGCGTGTGATTGGCGCGCCATCGTGGGCATGTAAATGTAGCAGCGGCTGGCGGGTGAGCGCTAAATCCACTTCTCCGGCGGCCAGCAGCTTAATCGCAATGGAGGGGTCGGCTGGGGTTAATAGCTCGATTTCAAGCCCTTGGGCGGCAAACAGGGCCCGCTCTTTCGCCACGATGAGGGCGGCATGCTGGGGGCTTAAGTACCAATCTAGCATCAGCGTGAGTTGTTTCAGTGGCGGCGGGTCAAGAGGCGGCGGGGGAATCACCGCCATACTGGGTGCTTCTTCAGGCACTTCAGCCGCGCTGCTGTCGCCTGCGGGCCACAGCCCTTCAGGAAGCGCTACATCGCTTTCTAAAGAAAGAGGGGCGTCGAGATTTCCTGAATCACGCTCTTCGTTTGCGTAAGTCGCTGAAAATGAAAATAATAAAAAAAAGACCAATGACAGTGCTAGAAATGAACGGCCACGCAAAAAAGCGTTCAACATAACCTCAACTCCCGATGGTAGGACGGCGAAGTTTAGCTTTCAGGTAAAGCACCTGGCTAGCCCCTTGCATAAACCAAGCGAACACGCTCAGTAAATTCAGCACCGACATGTAATAATAGAACGGCATTGATGTAGAGACGGAGAGACATGGACGCAATTTATACGTTCTTCCTGGTAGGTGGTTCCCTTATGGCGCTCAGCATATTAGCGAGCCGCCTTTCATCAATGGTTGGCGTGCCGCTGCTGCTGATTTTCTTGGGTCTGGGCATGCTGGCGGGCGAAGAGGGCCTGCTAGGCGTCGAGTTCGACGACTACTCCATGGCGTTCGCCATTGGCCATCTGGCACTGGCCATGATCCTATTGGATGGTGGTTTACGCACCCGTCTCAAAACATTCCGCGTAGGCTTTCGCCCTGCACTTTCACTGGCCACCTTTGGCGTCTTTATTACCAGTGCCATTGTCGGCGTTATCGCCATGTGGGTCTTCGACCTTTCGATAGTGCAAGGGTTGTTGGTGGGGGCGATTGTAGGCTCTACCGATGCCGCCGCCGTTTTCTCCATGCTAAGCGGCCGCGGTGTAAACCTGAACGAACGGGTAGGGGCCACGCTTGAAATTGAATCGGGTACCAACGACCCGATGGCAATTTTCCTAACGCTAATGCTGGTGGAGCTGCTGGTTGGGGATATTGGCGGCATTACCGAAACGTTGCTGTTCTTTATCTCTCAGTTTGGTATTGGTTTGGCAGTGGGCATTGGTGGCGGTTGGCTGAGCGCCAAACTGCTGCGCTGGCTCGATTTAGCGCCCGGCCTTTACGCCATGCTGGCGCTTGCGCTTGGATTTAGTGTATTCGGGCTAACCAGCGTGCTGGGCGGCAGTGGTTTCCTCGCGATTTATCTGGCTGGCTTGATGATTGGTAACCAGCCAGGGCGGCACCTGAACTTTATTCTACCGGTACACGATGGCTTAGCCTGGCTAAGCCAGATTGGGCTCTTCTTGGTGCTGGGCCTGCTGGTGACCCCCAGCCAGCTATGGGAAGTGGCATTGCCTGCTGGGTTTGTCGCGCTGGCGCTGATTTTCGTGGCTCGTCCGATTGCGGTGCTAATTACTATCAAACCTTTCTTTAAGTTCCGCTGGCGAGAAACCTTCTTTATTGCCTGGGTAGGCCTGCGCGGGGCGGTGCCGATTGTGCTGGCGATCTTCCCGGTAATTGGCGGGGTAGAGAACGCCTCGCTCTACTTTAACGTGGCTTTCGCGGTGGTGCTGATGTCGCTGCTTATTCAGGGCGGCTCGCTCACGTTCATGGCGCGCTGGTTAAGGGTCGAGGTGCCGGTAGGTACCACACCCAACCGCCGTGGCCCGCTGGGTATTATGCCCGACAACGACTTCGAGATGTTCGTTTACGTGGTCGAAAACGAAGACCTAGAAGACGTACCCATTCGCCTGCTGCGCTTCCCCTCTGGTGCACTGATTTCCGCGCTGTTCCGCAATCACGTCATGCTGCACCCCAAAGGCAGCACACGCTTGAAGCTAGGTGATGTGCTTTGCGTGATTGGCCGCACGGAGGACTTGGTAGCACTGAACCGACTGTTCAACGGCGATGCCAAGCTCAAGCAAGAGCGCGCTTTCTTCGGCACCTTTACTTTAGATGGCAATGCCCATATGCAAGACATCGCCCAGGCCTACGGCTTAACTCTCAGCCCCGGCGAGCAGGAGATGACGCTGGCGGAGTTTGTTTCCCTACGTGTAGGCGGGCACCCGGTAGTGGGCGACGACGTTGATTGGCACGGCATCCATTGGGTAGTCAGCGCAATGGAAGGCGGAGCGATAACTCGCGTTGGCTTAAGGCTCTACTAATTTATTCAAAAGGCGTTGACTTACAAGGGGAAGCTGTTATTATACGCACCCATAAGCCGGAGGGATGGCAGAGCGGTTGAATGCACCGGTCTTGAAAACCGGCATAGGTTAATAGCCTATCCAGGGTTCGAATCCCTGTCCCTCCGCCACTTATCTCGAAAAGCCCCTGATTCGTCAGGGGCTTTTTTTCGTTGAGACATATTCACTATATGTGTAGCTTTTAAGCTACGCTAGTGCTATGACTGAACTTACTCACTACCTTACCGCTGATGGCCATGACCCGTTTCAAGCTTGGTTAGATGCTACCAAGGAAAAAGATCGACAAGCCGCTATGCGAGTTTTGACTCGCCTTAATAGGCTGGCAGCGGGTAATGCTGGGGATACCAAGTCGGTAGGTGATGGAGTATGGGAACTACGCATTACTTATGGGCCAAGCTACCGTGTTTACTACGCCAAGGTAGGCACACGCTTGGTAATGCTATTAGTAGGCGGAACCAAACAGCGCCAGCAAGCTGATATTGAGCAGGCTAAAGCGTTTTTGGCCGACCATAAGAGGAGGGCACGCCATGAGAAGCCATGATGAAGCGGTCATTGAAATGCTTCGTAATGATCCTAGTATGGCGTTGGACTACTTGCGCACCGCCTTTGATGAGCTTGATGAGGAAGGGGGAGAATCTGCTTTCCTGATGGCATTACGCCATGTCGTTGAGGCGCAGGGTGGTATGGCGCTGGTAGCAGAACGAGCCAAAGTGTCGCGTGAAAGCCTTTACCGAGCGTTATCACCTAAAGGTAACCCAACACTCCGCACGATGACGGCGGTGATTAAAGCCACAGGCATTAATTTCCATGACCTTACCCATCAAGCATCTACGGGCTAAGACCACGAAATATATTCAGTTGCTAGTAAACCAAAGGGCAACATTTCTGCTGCCCCATAAGCTAGCTCAGCGAAAGCCTTAAATCTTAATATCGTAATCCACGTACTTATTCATTAGCTCATCATAAGTACCGTCTTCCTTAATCTCACGTAGCGCCTCATTGAATTGTTCAGCTAATGCTTCGTTACGTGGGTGGAAAGCGGCTGCTACGCCGTGGCCGAAATAGCTTTTAGGCTCACGAATTAGCGGTGAGCTGGTAACAACGTTACTGCCTTCCTGGTTCACTTGAAGGGACGCTAACGCTAGCGGGTAATACATAAAGGCTGCGTCTAAGCGACCTGACTGAACGTCGACTGCTAAGTCTTCACCGGTTGCATAGCGGCGCACATCGACTAAATCGCCATAAGTGTCGGTGATGTAAGCATCACGAATAGTGCCGCGCTGTACGCCTACCGATAAGCCTTCAAGCGCGTCTTGGTCTTCAATATCAATCTCTTCGCCTACCTGAGTCACCCACACACTGGGGTTACTGTAGTAAGGCTCTGAGAAAAGCACTTGTTCACGGCGTGCATCGGTAATTGCCATGGAGGAGACAATCGCGTCGTATTTGCGTGCCAGTAGACCAGGAATGATGCCATCCCAACCTTGCTCGACCCATTCACACTCACGCTCAATGCGCCGACATACCTCTTCGCCCAGCTCGACCTCGAAGCCTGTTAACGTGCCGTCCGGTAGGCGGTACTGAAAGGGCTCAAAGGGAACGTCAACCGCTAGCCGCAGCGGAGAATCTGAATAGGCGGGAAGGGCGAACATCAATGATGTTAAGGCAGTTGCTACACCTAGGGTCACTCGAGACATGCCGTTGTTCCTTCTTCTTTTATATGAGTGTTCAGGAAAGTTACCATGCTATTTGGCAAGGCACTACTGCGTATGCACCTCTGTTTTATGCAAATGGGCCATTTGGCCTGTTGAACACTGCCTGCGTATTGCGAGACTTTGTCTCTAGGCGCGAGTGGAAGTAAGGTGTGTAAGCACAAAAGAAAAAGTGCTGCCCATTAGAAAGAGCAGCACATTGCGGACCAGTAGCGCTAACCAGCAAACCTACAAATCATACTGCTCCCTGGCATAATCCCCCAGCCCTACCTCATCAAGCTTCGCGAGCGGCGCTAGAAACGTCACCTGGATAACCCCCGGTGCCCGGCCAATTTCAATGGCGCCGTTAACAGTGGCTCGGTTGCGGATCTCCGCGACGCTCACCTTCAGCAGTTTGGCTGCTCGTTCCAGGCCGTTTTCGATGGCGTCGTTTAGGTTGGCGGCGGTGCCGACTACTGAAATAGGCGCTAGCGGCTCGATATGAGAAACGCCCCATTTTTCCGCAAGTCGCTGCCCTTTGGCCTTTTCCGAGGCGCTGAACGGTTTGGCTAGAGGTGGCAAATCTTCCAGTAGGGGAAAGAGTACCGGGCCATCTAGCGGGTAGTGTTTGACGACTTCTACCTGCAGGGTAACGCTGCCGGCAACGTCCATGGTGTGTCCGGCAATTTCACCATCGCCCTGGCCTGCGTGCATATCACCCATATAAACGCCCGCGCCTGGCACCTTCACTGGCGCAATAAGGATGGCACCTGCACGTACGGCATCAATGTCCATATGGCCATCGGTTTTGTGCTCTGCTAACTGCTCGGGTGTGATCGCGTACTTATGGGGCGCGCCTACCAGAAACGCGCCGAAATCTCCGGCGTTGTGGCTATCCGGCATCGGCATGGAAGGGCACGTGCCTAGCTGGCCCATAAACGGGCGTGTGCGAATGAGCGTGCCCGGCATATCAGAAGGCGCATAGTTCAAAATCGAGTGCTGCTTGCTGCCGTCGGGTAGCGCCGAATAGTGGTCGGCACGCTGTGCAAACGTGGATGCAACATCGCTGGGCACGGTGAGGCCAACTGTACGCGTGTCGTCAAACGTGACGGTATAGCCATGCACAATCTCGAAGGGTTTGACAGGGTTGTTGCACACATCACATCTCACCGCGTCTTGCCCGATACCTTCAATATGTGTTTCAGGCCACACGGTGTCGCAGGTAGGGCAGCGCGCTGCCACGTAGGGGTCGCCAAGGCAAAAGCCTTCTGGTGAGCTGTCGTGTCCGGAGGCCGTCGCAATCGAGGTGATGGTAATCTCGCGTATCCGTATCGCCACGCCATCGCCCACCTCTGCACCCTCGATAAATACTGGGGTGGTCACTTCATGTCCGCCACGCAAACGGGGTGTAATCATCGGCCCCCAACAGCCAGGAGCCGTGTTCGCGATGATGGTACCGCCATTCTCCACCGGTCCCAGCATCGGGGCATTGGGGTCTAATACGCTGTTGGTGAACTCTTGAACAACAACGCTTCTACGTACAGAGGTTGAGCTTTGGTCATGTTGCATGTGGATTATCCTTTTGTTTTTAATGCAATTAATGCGCTGTGGAGTGAAGCGTGCCCCGGTAAAGCCCGCCGTGTAGAGATAGGAAGTTAGCTTGGTTATTAACTATTAACCCAAAGTGGGCGGTGTGTACAAGAGCTGTCTATAGAGAGTCTGCCTTCATCCGGGTGACCCTAATCCAGCGTAGCGGATGTTGGCCATCCTTGGAGGGATGCAGAACGAAGCGCAGTAAAAAAAACCAAATTGGTCATTTCTGTGGGGCGGTCGCGTTGTGCCTTAACAAAGCCGAGCAGTAAGCTCCGAACACAGCCTTACGAGTCTGTAAGCCAAAAACAATTAATAAAAACGCTAGGAGAAACAAAATGTTCAATAAAACTGCTATTGCTGTATCGGCCACATTGATGTCGATTGCGACAGCGCACGCCGAAGGCCCTTATCGTATAGGTATTACTCAAAACAACGTGGGTGTCGATAGTTATCAGACGACGTATGAAAGCGCGTTTGAAGCCGCTGCAGAACGTGAAGGTAATGTAGATGTCGTGGTGCTGGACGCCGGTGGCGATGTGGCCCGACAGATCGGCCAAATGCAGGACCTGATTCAGCAGCGTGTCGACGCCATCATTATTTGGCCCACCAACGGCCAAGCGGTTATCCCCGCGATTCGCCAAGCTCATAGTGCTGGCATTCCTGTGGTGGTGACCAACTCTAAAATCGCTGAAGCGGGCATGGAGTTTATCTCCGCTTTCTCTGGGCCGGATAACGTTCAGCAGGGTATTTCCTCTGCTGAAATGATGTGCGATGCCCTCGGTGGCGAAGGCCAGATTGTGCAAATTGCCGGCCAGCCTGGGTATACCACGGCGATAGAGCGGGCGGCTGGTTTTGAAGATCGTCTGGCGGAAGTTTGCCCTGGAGTGGAGCTGTTGGAAACGCAGCCAGGCAACTGGAATCGAGAGCGTGCCCAGCGCGTCATGGAAGACTTCCTGACGAAATACGACCGTATCGATGGGGTCTATTCGGGGGATGACAACATGGGTGTTGGCGCACTCAACGCCGCGAAGGGCGCTGACCGGGCAGACGAGATTATCTTCATTGGCGCCACTAACTTCGCCGTTGGCTACGATGCCATTGAGCGTGGCGAGTACTACGGCTCTATTTATCAGTCACCTGTTGACGATGCAGAAGCCGCCCTGCAAACGGCCCTGGATGTATTGGCCGGTGAAGAGGTTCCTAAAATGAACTTCTTCGAAACCCCCAAAATCACGGCTGACAACCTCAGCGAGTTCGACCGCCCCGTTTTTTAGGTGAAGCGTGCTGTCTGGCGTATGGCGCGTTAAGTGCCTGCGCCGAGGAGCAGTATCAACCTGACGACAGGTTTCCTGCGCTGGGCAGCGCTGAAAGAGGCAATGGATAACCGGGTTGTCCATTGCGCTCATCAGTGCTTTCCAAAGTGATTTTTACAGGTGAATAGCATGGCTTCTGCACAACAATCCAAATCAAGGATATCGCCAGAAAGGCTCAGCAAGGCAAGCGTTATGAGCTTCCTCTCGGCTCAGGGAATTCTGATATTTTTTCTAATCGGCATGTTTGTTTTCTCGCTGTTCTCTGAGCAGTTTCTTTCTCAGTCGAACATGATGACGGTGGTTCGACAGGCTTCCATTATTGGCATTATTGCGGTCGGCGTAACGGTCGTCATTATCGGCGGGAATTTGGATCTTTCGGTAGGTTCGATGCTGTCATTCTCGACGGTATTGGTGGTGGATCTGCACGATAAGATCGGCCCTACGAATGCCATTCTCATTATGTTCGCATTAACGCTCATGATTGGTGCCGTGAACGGCGTATTAATTGGCTTTTTGCGCCTTAACTCGCTCATCGTGACGCTCGCCATGCTGTCGGCCATACAAGGTTTTGTGCTGATTTACAGCGGTGGTCAGAACGTTGATATCGCCAATCAAGAAGGCACTTGGTTCGCATTCTTTGGCCGAGGCTATATCGGCGGCATTGCCGTTCCCATATTGCTCTTCGCGGTGTTGGCCATTTTGGTTCAAGTCGTGATGTCTTACACCGGTTACGGCCGCCGCATTTTTGCCGTCGGTGGTAACCCGATGGCCGCCGTTTACTCTGGAATTCGTAAAAACTGGTGCGTCTTTAGCACCTACCTGATTTCAGCCTTCTGTGTGGCCTGCGCGGCGCTTGTTCTTGGTTCTCGAGTGATGGGCTCGCAAAACAACGTAGGGCAGGGGTACGAGCTACTGGTGTTGGCCGGCATCATTCTTGGCGGCACTAGCTTACTGGGTGGCGCGGGCAGCATTTGGAAAACGGTGGTGGGAGTCTTGATCTTAGGGTTTATCCAAAATGGACTGCTCTTGATGGGCTACCCCTATTACATCCAATGGATAGTGACCTGGGTCATCATCATCTTGGCGGTATGGCTGGATCTTGCCAATAAGCGTAAGCGCTTGCTGACAACCCACTCATAACGCGGAGGAGTACACATGATGTCTATTAAAGGTTTCTTCCGAGGTAAAACGATTATCCAGCCTATTTGGGTGTTCGTGATCGCCATCTTTATCTTCTTCAGCTTCATGTCAGAGTATTTTCTGTCATGGGGGAATATCACCAATATTTTGGTCCAAACCTCGACGATTGGCCTGATTGCGCTTGGCATGACTCTGGTCATGATCAACGGCAACATCGATCTTTCGGTGGGCGCAACGCTTGGGCTGGCCGCTTCTCTGGCGGTAGGTCTTCAAGAGTTCAGTATGACGTTCGCCATCTTGGCCGCGCTTGGCTCTGGCATGTTGTTAGGGGCACTGAATGGCTTAATCGTTTGGAAAACAGGCGTAAACGCTTTCATCGTAACGCTAGGGGCGATGCTGGGAGTACGCGGTTTAATCTTCCTCTACACCGGTGAACAGTCGTTTTATGCCATGAACTTTGCGTTCTCTGATTTCGGCATGAGCACGGTAGGCCCCATGCCGACGCTGGCGGTCATCTTCTTGGTGTGCACGCTCATTATGCACTTAGTGCTGACCCGCACAGGGCACGGTCGCAATACCTTTGCCGTAGGTGGCAACCCTGAAGCATCGATTGATGCAGGTATCCGTCTAGGCCGGCACATGATGATCAACTTCATCATCGTAGGGTTTTTCGCGGCTCTCGCGGGTGTGCTGCTTGCCAGCCAAATGGGGGCCGCTACGCCTAATCTAGGCCGAGACTACGAGCTGTGGGTGATCACGGCGGTAGTGCTGGGCGGCACGAAGTTAACCGGTGGCTACGGCAGCATTGTCGGCACGCTAGGCGGCGTACTGGCCATCGGTATTCTGCGCAACGGTATGAACTTGATGCAGGTACCCGCTTTTTACGTACTCGTTATTCTCGGCGCGATTCTCATCTCTGTTCTGATCATTGATAAGAAGCTTAATGCACCCTCGGCTAAGGAGGTGCGGATATGAACGCCACTTCAACGCAATCACGTCAGCCCATCGATGCAGCCCCCATCCTGGAACTCAAAGGTATCACGAAACGATTCCCCGGTGTGGTCGCGCTCAACAACGTTGATTTTGACGTTCGCCCCGGTGAGGTACATGCCTTGCTAGGTGAGAACGGGGCTGGCAAATCGACCCTGATGAAAGTGCTGGCCGGTAAGCACCAGGCCAACGAAGGCAAGATTATTTTAGGTGGCCAGGAAATGGCCTTCGAGAACCCTAAGCATGCCAAACGCGCGGGGGTCGTACTGATCCATCAGGAGCAGTCGCTGGTCTCTGAAATGACGGTTGCTGAAAACATCTTTCTCGGCAGCTTGCCCAGAAAGTCGTTCAATCGCGTGGATTGGCGAAAACTGCGGGAAGACACTAACGCGATTCTAGCGACGCTTAAGTGCGGTTTTGAACACGACGACATTGTGGGTTCGTTATCCATTGCTAAGAAGCAAATGGTAGAGATTGGCCGTGCGCTAGCGTTTACCCCTCGCGTGGTGGTGTTTGACGAGCCCACCGCATCGCTCACCGACCACGAAAAGCCGGTGCTCTATGACGTGATCAATTCGTTATGTGAGCAGGGCGTGGGCATTGTGTATATCTCGCACCGCATGGACGAGATTTTCCATCTGTCGCACCGCATCTCAGTGCTGCGAGACGGCGAGTACACCGGCACGGTCAACACCGCAGATACCAACGAAGATGAAATCACGAGGATGATGATCGGCCGCAGTCTAACGCTTGATCATGCCAGCAAACCGAGTGAATTCGGCGACAACATGCTGGAAGTGCGCAACCTGTCAGTGAAGCGTGTTTTTGAAGATGTCAGCTTTAACGTTCGCAAGGGCGAGATCGTTGGTATGTACGGGCTGGTAGGCGCGGGCCGCTCAGAGGTGGCAGAAACCATCTTTGGCCTGCGTAAACCGTCGGCTGGTGACGTCGTACTCGATGGTGAGGTAGTGAATTTTCGTAACTCCCACGATGCGGTGGTGAGCGGCGTCGCGTTAGTACCGGAAGACCGCAAAGATCAGGGCCTGATTTTGGGCATGAACTGTCGTGACAACATGACATTGGCAAGCCTCTCCAGCGTGTCGTCATTAGGCTTTATGACCAGTGCGAAAGAGCGCGAAGTCTACGACAAGTATCACCAGGCCATGAAAATCAAAACCCCCAGCTGGCGCCAAAAGGTCGGCAATTTAAGCGGCGGTAATCAGCAAAAGATCGTCATCGGCAAGTGGCTGCATACCCAGCCTAAATTGCTCATCCTCGATGAGCCAACTCGGGGGATTGATGTCGGCTCTAAATCTGAAATCCACACCCTCGTCAAAGACTTAGCCAAATCTGGCTACGCCGTATTGGTGATCTCTTCCGAGATGCCCGAAGTGCTGGGCCTGAGTAACCGCATTATCGCGATGTACGACGGCCGCGTCACCGCAGAGTTTGATGGTGACAACGTCAGTGAGGACGCGCTGGTGCAAGCCATTACCGGTATGGGAAAGCAGGCGCAGGCGAGCTAGCTCACCTGCTGCGACTGGAGTGCTCGCTAGAAGGTAGCGAGCACTCAGCCCACTTCAAACGACTAAGGAATGTTTTATGCAACCTTTTGTTTATGATGGCCTGCCATCCCGGGTGGTATTTGGCCAAGGTACCCTGGCTCAGCTAAGGCAAGAGCTTGAACATCTCGGCTGCTCACGCGCCCTGGTGCTAGCCACGCCTCAGCAGCACGAGCAGGCAAGCCGCGTACTAGAACTGCTAGGCGATAAGGGCGTGGGCGTGTATGCAGATGCCGTGATGCATACGCCGGTTGAGGTGACCAAACATGCCTTGCAGGTAGTTAAAGAGCTCAACGTAGACTGCACGGTGGCCATCGGTGGCGGCTCCACCATCGGCTTGGGAAAAGCCATTGCCTTACGTACGGGCTTACCTCAGATCGCGATACCCACCACCTACGCAGGCTCGGAAATGACGCCGATCCTGGGTGAAACGAGCGACGGCATCAAAAGCACCCAGCGCACGCTAGATGTGCTGCCCGAAACGGTCATTTATGACGTTGACCTGACCCTAACGCTGCCTGCCGTGATGTCAGGCACCAGCGGGATTAACGCGATTGCCCATGCAGTAGAGGCGCTTTACGCCCGCGACTGCAATCCGGTGATTGCGCTGATGGCAGAAGAGGGGATTGCGGCACTGGCGCGAAGCCTGCCGGTAATTGCCAACGAACCCGCCCATATTGAAGCGCGCTCTGATGCGCTCTACGGCGCTTGGCTGTGCGGCACTTGCCTGGGCTCGGTGGGCATGTCGCTGCATCACAAGCTGTGCCATACCCTCGGCGGCTCTTTCAACCTTCCCCATGCGGAAACGCACACCATTGTGCTGCCTTATGCGCTGGCCTATAACGCGCCAGCGGTGCCGGAAGCGATGGCGCGTATTGGGCGTGCGCTGGGCTGTGACGATGCGGCGGCTGGCCTTTACGACTTAGGGCGTGCCGTCGGAGCCCCAAGCGCACTCTCCGAACTAGGCTTTAGCGTAGAAGATGTAGAGCGGGCCACGGAGATTGCGACCCGCAACCCTTACTGGAACCCACGCGATGTGGAAGCGAAGGGTATCCATCGTTTGCTCAGCGATGCTCAGTCGGGGAAACGGCCCCAGGCGGAGAGTGGAGGTGGCCAATGAGCACGCTGTTTGTTAACGCCACGATTGTCACCATGGCCCCGCAGTTGGGCGAACTGAGCGATGGCCAGGTACTGATTGAGGGTGATCGTATCGTCGCCGTGGGGCATGACCTCACCGATCACCCCAAGGCACACGCAGCCGAGGTGATCGACTGTGGCGGGGGTATCCTGATTCCTGGGTTGGTGAACGCCCATATGCATACCTGGCAGACCGGCCTGCGCGGTGTTGCCGCCAACTGGACGCTGCTGGAGTATTTTCGCCATGTTCACCGTGGCCTTGCGGCGCTATTTACGCCCGAGGATATCTACATTGCCACCTGGATGGGCGCGGTTAACCAGCTGAATTGCGGTACCACCACATTAGGTGATTGGTGCCATAACAACCCGACCCCGAAGCACACCGACGCCGCTGTGAAAGGGCTAAAGGAATCGGGCATTCGCGCGCTGTTTCTGCATGGTTCGCCTAAGCCCGACCCCCAACCTGGCCAGCCTCACTTCAGTGAAATTCCCCATCCTCGCCATGAGATAGAGCGCCTGCTGAGCGGCGAGCTGGCAAACCCAGAAGGGCTTGTCACCTTGGGCATGGCCATTCTTGGCCCTCACTACTCAACCCTAGAGGTGACGCTGCAGGACTTTGCTTTGGCCAAAGAGTTTGGCCTGGTCGCCTCCATGCACCAGGGCGGCGGTGAAGCAGTGGCCCCCGGTGCCTGGGACGAAGTGGAAGCGCGTGGCCTGTTAGGCCCCGATATCAACATTGTGCATGGCCAAAGTTTGGACGAGGGCCAAATGTCCCGGTTCTGCGCCAGCGGCGTGACGTTCTCCATTGCCCCTGAAAACGAGATGACCCAGGGCCACGGTTTTCCGGTGACTGGGCTCGTTCGTCAAAACGGCGGCGTGGTGTCTTTGGGCGTGGATCTCGAATCGGTGCTCTCTGGAGATATGTTCAGCGTCGCCCGGGCAGCGCTGGGTATGCAGCGCACTCTTGATAACGATGCCTCGCGCCGTGAGCAGGGCAAGATCCCCGATACATCAACCATTACCACTCGAGAAGCGCTGGGTTGGATCACCCTCGATGGGGCAAAAGCGCTGGGTCTTGATGACCGTATTGGCAGCCTCACGCCGGGTAAGCAGGCCGACTTAGTGTTGCTGGATAGCAACCAGCTCAATATGCAGCCGGTGAACGACCCAGTTTCTACGGTGGTCATGCAAACCAGCCTTGCCAACGTCGACAGCGTGATGGTGGCCGGGCAGTTCAAAAAACGTGGCGGCCGTCTGCTAATGGAGACTCAGCAGGGTATCGCTGAGCTGGCCACGTCTGGCCACCGCATTCACGCCGAACTGTTGGCGCGTGAAGCGCAATCAACACAGGAGGTCACCCCATGACAACCGCTTCTACAACGCCTTCAACGACCCCAACGACCCCAAAAGTGGCGTGGGTAGGCTTGGGTAAACTGGGTTTGCCGATGGCTGCTCGTATCACTCAATCCGGCACTCCTGTTCAAGGCTTTGATCTATCGGCGCAGCGCCTTGCTCTTGCTGCAGAGATCGGAGTGACGCCTCATCAAACGCTGGCAGAGGCCGTGGCCGGTTGCGACTTGGTATTTGTCTCCATCCCCGACGACCGCGCATTGATCAGTCTGTGCCTTGAGTCTGGCGAGCTGATTCGTCACATGATGCCCGGCAGCACCTTGATTGAGACAAGCACGGTGAGCGTGGAAGCCTCTGCACGAGTGGCCGAGTCGGCACAGGCTCACGGTGTGGTCTATCTGCGCAGCCCGGTATCCGGTAACCCCGTCGCGGCAGAGGCGGGCACGCTTTCCGCGATGGTCTCCGGCCCACGGGAAGCACTGGAAACAGCCAAGCCCGTGTTTGCAGCATTTACCAAAGCGCAGTATTGGCTGGGCGACGAAGAGCAGGCCCGGGTAGCCAAACTGGCCATCAACCTGATGATTGCCGTCAGTGCCGGGATGATGAGTGAAGCACTGACACTGGCGCGTAAAGGCAACATTGAATGGGACGCCATGTTGGCGCTGATCTCTGACAGCGCGGTGGGCTCCCCCATGGTGAAGTACAAGGTACCGCCCCTGTTAGCGCGGGATTTTACCTCGACGTTTTCCGCCGCGCAGATGGCCAAAGATCTTGATCTGATACTCGACTGCGCCCACGGCACTGGGGTCTCGACCCCGTTAGCAGCGCAAATGCGCGAAGCCTATACCGCCCTGATCGCCACCGGGCACGGCAACGATGACTATATCGCCACCGTGCATCATACCGAGCGCCTGTCAGGGTTGGGTGAACCTTCGCCCGTCACGCAGGGAGGGCACACACATGCGTAATCTCACCACTGATAATATTACTGCCGCCGTGATGGATGAGTTTTCACGCTGTGAGGATGAACGGCTGAAAACGCTGCTCAATGGCTTGGTCAAACACCTGCATGCCTATCTGCGCGAGGTGAAGCCCACCGAGAAAGAGTGGATTCAGGCGATTGAGTTTCTCACCCGTGCAGGGCAAATGTGCGACGACGAACGCCAGGAGTTTATCCTGCTGTCTGACACCCTGGGTGTCACCATGCTGGTGGATGCGATTAACCACGCCAGCAGCGACCCTAAGATTACCGAAAGCACCGTGTTGGGGCCGTTTTACGTCGCTGACCCTCCCCAAGCCAACCAGGGCGATGCCATTAACTGGGGCGTTGAAGGGGAGCCACTGTTCATCGAAGGTTACGTACACGACGACCATGGCAAACCTTTGGCAAATGTCGCCATCGACGTTTGGCAATCGGACAGCGAAGGCTTTTATGACGTCCAGAAGCCTGAACTTGAAGGCGCTACGCTGCGCGCTCGCTTTCATACCGATAACCAGGGCCGCTACGCCTTCTGGACGGTAACGCCGTCCCCTTATCCCATTCCGACCGATGGGCCGGTGGGCAAAATGCTTGAAATTACCGGCCGTCATCCTTATCGCCCCGCCCATGTGCACTTCATGCTGATGGCACCGGGCTACGAAACCCTGGTGACCCAAATCTTCGCGGAAGACGACCCCTACCTCGACTCTGACGCGGTATTTGGCGTGAAAGATTCCCTAGTGAAGGAATTCATTCAAATGCCAGCGGGGCTAGCGCCCGACGGCCGGCAGATGGACACCTCATACCGCTATTTTCAATACGATTTCGGCTTAAAGACGGCCTGAACGACCTCACCCTGAACGCCTGGCTCCTACTGAGCGGGTTAAACCGAAAGAGGCAACACTATGACAACGATTAACCAAGCAGCGATAGCCACCCTATTCACAGAAGCGCGTACCCATAACGTTTGGCAGGACCGAGAAGTGAGCGAGGAAACGCTGCGCGAACTGTATAACCTGATGCATTACGGTCCCACCTCGATGAACTGCCAGCCAACGCGGATTATCTTTCTAACCACCGATGCGGCGAAAGAGCGCCTGAAGCCTGCTCTATTACCGGGCAACCAGGAAAAAACCATGAAGGCACCGGTGGTGGCGGTGCTGGGTTTTGATACCGAGTTTTATGAGCACCTGCCGCGCATGTTTGCCCATAACAAAGATGCCAAATCGCTGTTTGAAGGCAAGCCGGACTTCATTCACTCCACGGCGTTCCGCAACAGCTCGATCCAAGGCGGCTATTTGATTTTAGCGGCCCGTGCGCTCGGCTTGGATGCAGGCCCTATGTCGGGCTTCAACAACGCCGCGGTGGATGAAGAGTTCTTCCCCGATGGGAAAGTGAAGAGCAACTTCTTGTGCAACTTAGGCTATGGCGATGCCAGCGCCTTGTTCCCGCGTGGCGACCGCTTCTCCTTTGATGAAGTGTGCACCGTACTGTAAGCACGCCTTACGCACGCATACTGGTTGACCTATCGAAAAAGGGCCGTGCCTGTCATGGCCCTTTTTTCTGCGTGGGTGGCCCGGCGTTAAGATGCAATCTGAAAGGGGTGTTCGTATGGCATTTGATTGGGTGTTTGTGGCACTGATGATAGTGGCCGTGTTACTGACAGGGATTTCCAAATCAGGGTTTGCGGGTGGAGTGGGGGTGGTTGCTGTACCGCTGATTTCGCTAAAGGCAAGTCCCACCTTTGCGGTGGCGGTGATGCTGCCGCTGCTGATTGTGATGGACGTGTTTAGCCTAAAAGCGTGGTGGCGACAGCGGGTGGATCGTCTGTTATGGCTGATGTTTCCGCCTGCGATACTGGGCGTTGCGGTGGGCTACTTCACCTATGGCTGGTTTGATGAGGCGCTGCTGACACTGCTGCTGGGTATTTTTTCCGTGCTGTTTGGCCTGTGGGGGCTGCTTAAACCGCTGCGCGGCCGACTGCTGCCCACCTGGGTGGGGCGTCTGTGTGGAGGAATCGCCGGGTTTACCAGCTTTATTGCCCATGCGGGCGGCCCACCGCTGAATTTTTACTTGCTGCAGTGCCAACTCACCAAACAGCAGTTTTTAGGGACGGCGGTGGTGTTTCTTGCGATCACCAATTTAGTAAAGCTGGTGCCCTATACGCTGCTTGGCCTGGTGACGTTCGATAATCTCACTATCGCCCTGCTGCTGATGCCGGTGGCATGGCTGGGCATCCAGTTAGGGTTGATCATTCAGCGGCGGATGGACGGCGAGCTGTTTTTCCGCGTGATTCTTTGCCTACTCATTTTGTTAGGTATCCGGCTGATTATCGATGGAGTAAGTTAAAGCCTAGAGTACCACCTAAGGCGTGGGAGCCATCATGAGAAAAGAGGCCAGTGGGCTGACCCTGTTTGACGATACGCACCCTGAAGGGCCTTACGACAAGCTATCGCAAACGCCCGTTTCCAAAATATCGAACACCGAGTTAGCGCGCTTCATCGAGTTCATTGAGAAGTTTGAAAACGAGACTGAATCCACGCTCTCGATGTCGCTGGGGTATCGTGAGATGAGGATGTTGCTGCACGTGATGCGCAACCATCTGGCGGGCAGATTAACCACGCCTACCTCGCTGGCGGATGCCTCAGGGCTAACCTACGGCACCGCCAAGCGCGGTATTGAAAGCATTATGCAGCGCGGCCTTCTGATTTCGCGCCCACGCACAAAAACCGGAAAAACTGTCTCGCTGCATCCTTCGCCACAGATGATAGAAGAGTGGGAAAGCTACGCGGAGCGCATTAAGGGCCTGCTGGGCCCGCTGTTTGGGATCGACCCCGCCTCAGAGTCTGGCAGCAAGATATTTTTAGGTACGTCAGCGTCTCAGCAGGTGATCTCGACGCCCGCTGTGCTTTCCGCACGGCTTGAGCTGAAAGGGGGCTTACGTGTGCTGGCGCATGCGGACCCTACCTTTATGGCCATGCATAATTTAAAGCGGCAGCTAGAGTCCATTTTCGGCCTGGAGATTCGCAATAAAGCGCGCTCCATTGATAACTTGCTGGATGATATTCTCGACAATGCCCGTTTAGCGAAATCCCGCTACGACATTGTCGCCTGCGACTTACCCTGGTTTGGCGACTTGGTCGCGCAGGGCGTTTTGATGCCGTTAGACGCGCTCATCCAGCGCGATGGCTACGATCTTTCTGACTTCCACCCGATGGCGATCCAAAGCGCCGGCTATGCGGGCTGCCAGTACGGCATACCGGTGCAAACTACCCCTGAACTGCTCTGTTATCGCAAGGATATGTTGGCCGCAGCGCAGTTAACGCCACCCAGCACCACCGAGGCTCTGGTAAAAGTCGCACGGCAGTTACACGACCCTGCCAAGGGGCGATACGGCATCGCTTGGAACGCTGCCCGTGGCACGCCGCTGGGGCATACGTTTAGCTTTCTGATGGCTAAATTTGGGCAGCCCATTGTCGATCTACCGCTTCATGCCGGCGGCTTTGATTTTCAAAACGCCAGCGGTGAGCAGCTGCGCCCCATGTTTCAATCGGATGCCGCTTACCGAGCCTGCGAGTATATGCTGGATATTCTTAAATACTCCCCGCCGAATATTCTCAATATGTCCTGGTACGAACGGGCGCAGTCCTATGCCTCGGGTGAGTCGTGCATGGCTTACTGCTACACGCTGCTGGCCCCCTTGATTGAGTTTGATAAGCGATCACCGGCATACGGCAATACCGGGTATTTGTCTCATCCGGTGGGCAATCACGGCAGGGCGATTACGCCCATTGGTGGGTATGCGTTGGCGATACCTGCCAACTTATCTAAAGAGCGAGTGGAGGCCGTGTGGACGGCGTTAAAACACCTCACGTCGCCCAATATGTCTAAGCTCTACATCATGAACGGAAGCTTGGTCACACCGCGTTTTAGCGTTAGCCAAGACCCGGAAGTGTCCGCGCTGTCGCCGTTGATTACGATTGTCGATGATATGGCGAAGCAGGATGTTTTGCAGGCGTGGCCACGCCCGCCGGTGCCTGGCATTACCGAGCTTATCGGCATCGCAGGTAATGAAATTTTCGAGGTGCTAGACGGGCGGCGCTCGATTAAAAAAGCCCTCTCTATCGCCCAAGAGCGCGCTGATAACGTTATGCGGGAAAAGGGCCACTATTGAGCAGATAAAGAGGAGTAGCCCCCATACCTGAGAGGCAGGTATAGGGGCGGTGGCTTTTTTGCTGGAGGCTTACTGCATGATCATGCCGCCATCGATCATCAGCAGCTGCCCAGTCATGTAATCAGACTCTTGGCTGGCGAGGAACGACGCGGTGCCGACTACATCTTCGGGGTAAGAGTAACGCTTCATCAGAATCATTTTTTCAGCCAGCTCGTCCATCGACTGGCCCTGCTTATCGAATTTGCCGATGCTGACTAAGTCTTTATCCAGCTGTTCCCAAAGCTCGGTGCGCACCACGCCTGGTGCATAGCCGTTAACGGTAATGTTGTGATCAACCAGTGCTTTTGCACCGCCGTTAATCATCGCCAGCACGGCATGCTTGCTGCAGGAGTAGGGCACCACATCGTCAAATGCCTGACGGGAAAGAATCGAGCCCACGTTAATGATCTTATAAGGACCGCTTTCTTTGCCCTGGCTAATCATCTGTTTAGCGGCTTCCTGCATACCGAGTAAGCAACCCAGCGCATTAACATCCATAATTTGATGCCAATTTTCTTCAGTGATATCCAGAAACATTAACGGCTTATTGATACCGGCATTGTTCACCATCACGTTTAAACTACCAAACGCTTCTACTGTGGCTTTAACGGCTGCCTGCACTTCTGCCCGGTTAGTCACATTCAACTTAATGGCAATAGCATCGCCACCTTTTGATTTGATGCGCTGAGCAACCTCTTCGCAACCCTCAATATTGAGGTCTGCCACGCAGACCTTAGCCCCTTGCGCGGCATAATGCTCAGCGACAGCCGCCCCCATGCCACGCGCAGCACCAGTAATGAGACAGTGTTTACCTTTGAGTCGAGTGTTATCCATGAGGTCACCTTGTAAGTTTTGTTGTGGGTCAGTATGCGCTACTACCTACACCAGAACGTGCTGGTGGGGTGCCGGTAGGCGGCGCTAACAAGGACGTGCGTTGTTAAATCGGCGTTGCGAATAACAGAAGTGCAACCTTGTGATAGGCATTCTCAGGCCGTCATGCCTCTAAGGACAGAGCGCCTCGTTGTTAATATGACCAGATTGGACTTTTTTACACTCCTCGCATTATCCTGAATCCGTGAAGCCGGCGCCGACACTTTCCCTATCACCGCCAGCGAGCACTTTTTGATCATTCGCCCCGTGCAAGTTGGCTTTCGCAAGCCCG
>NZ_JAMZBE010000042.1:0-26208 GCF_024158645.1 Halomonas sp. 707B3 | reverse complement strand
GGCGTCACGTTTAAACGCATCTGAATACCTGGGGCTACATTTGTATTTCATAACACCTTCTCTCGAAAAAAGGTGTCTACTTTTTTAGGGGCAATCCAGGTGAATAGAAAATCGTAGCCCGTATCATCGTCGCCTTATGCACAAAGCCCCTGTGGATACTATCCACAGGGGCTTTGTCTATTCAGCGCAACTCACTGTTCACGCCTTACCCTTCACTACTGACGCTTCACCGTTAAACCGCGTCTTTACCGGTTTCGCCAGTACGAATACGGATGACCTGCTCAAGGGGCATCACAAAGATTTTACCGTCACCGATCTTACCGGTGTTGGCGACCTGGGTAATCGCGTCGATCACCTGCTCGGCCATATCGTCGTCAACGGCCACTTCCAACTTCACCTTGGGTAGGAAATCCACCACGTACTCCGCGCCACGATAGAGCTCCGTGTGGCCCTTCTGACGGCCAAACCCTTTCACTTCCGTTACCGTAATGCCCTGCACGCCGATATCAGAGAGCGATTCGCGTACGTCATCAAGCTTGAACGGCTTGATAATGGCTGAGATCAATTTCATTGCGACATCCTCTAGCTTGGTGGCCCACTGTTATCAAAACAGCGTTATTGAACGGTTGTCATAACCCATCAAGGTTGGCGGGGCGCTCGCATAGCCAAGCCCGTTACCCAGTGGGTTAAGCATACACCGCCATGGGCAGAGAATAAAAAACCAGTACGTACCTAGCTAATAACAACCAGCGTGCAACCTACCTGTGAAGGACAAAAAGGCCTCCCACGGTGGGGAGGCCAAAAGGAGCACGCCAGCTCACATGATTAGCGCAAGCTTATTTCTTAACGCTAAACTCGGGATAGGCTTCCAGACCGCACTCAGCGATATCGACGCCTTCATACTCTTCTTCTTCGCTAACGCGGATACCCATGACCGCTTTCAGCACCAGCCATACCACTAAGCTTGCGATGAAGACCCAGCCAAAGATGCCCACGATACCGATCAACTGTGCACCGAAAGAAGCATCGCCATTATTCAGCGGTACTGCCAACACACCCCAGATACCGACCACACCGTGAACGGAGATCGCACCAACCGGATCGTCCAGCTTCAGTTTGTCCAACGTTACGATAGCAGCGACAACAATCAGGCCACCTACTGCGCCAATAATGGCAGCACCCAGCGCTGAAGGAGAAAGAGGGTCGGCGGTAATCGCCACCAGGCCAGCCAGCGCGCCGTTCAGCGCCATGGTGAGGTCCGCCTTGCGGAACCACAGCTTAGCTAGAATAAGCGCGGCGATGACACCACCAGCAGCCGCTGCGTTGGTGTTCACGAACACTTGCGCAACGTTGTTAGCTGAACCGATATCGGACATTTTCAGCTCAGAGCCACCGTTGAAGCCGAACCAGCCCATCCACAGGATGAAGGTACCCAGCGTTGCCAGCGGCATATTGGCACCGGGAATCGCGTGGATAGAGCCATCTTTACCGTACTTGCCTTTACGCGGGCCAAGTACCAGCACACCGGCAAGCGCTGCAGCCGCACCGGCCATGTGCACAATGCCGGAACCCGCGTAGTCAGAGTAGCCCACTTCAGACAACCAGCCGCCGCCCCAGGTCCAGTAGCCAGACACCGGGTAGATGAACGCAGTCATCACCACGGCAAAGGCCAGGAACGCCCACAGCTTCATACGCTCAGCAACCGCACCCGAAACAATCGACATCGCGGTAGCCACAAACACTACCTGGAAGAAGAAGTCAGAACGCATGGAGTAGTAAGGCGCATCGTCGCCACCGGCCAGCACTGCATCGGCGCTGTTTTCAGTACCGATCAAGAAGCCCAGGTTCGGCAGGAAGCCGCCTGCGCTGCTGGAGTACATGATGTAGTAGCCCACCAGTAAGTACATGGTGCAGGCAATCGCAAACAGTGCGATGTTTTTAGTCAGGATTTCTGCGGTGTTTTTGGAGCGAACCAAGCCCGCTTCCAGCATGGCGAAGCCTGCGGCCATCCACATGACCAGCACGCCGCAGATCAAGAAGTAGAACGTATCGAGCGCATAGCTCAAATCAGCTAACTCATTCATGAGGTGTTCCCCGTTTGTACTAAGAAAAGGTACTTGGAAGAGATACTTGGCGACGTTAAAACGTCATCAGCAACTCAAAGTCGGCCCTTAAACGGCGTCGGCACCGCGCTCACCGGTACGAATACGGATCACATCTTCCAACGGCGTCACAAACACTTTGCCGTCGCCGATTTTGCCGCTATTCGCTGCGTTACAGATGGCATCCAACACGCTCTCCAGGCGCGCATCGTCGACGGCGACTTCCACTTTCACCTTGGGCAGAAAGTCGACCACGTATTCCGCACCGCGGTAGAGTTCGGTATGCCCCTTTTGACGGCCAAAGCCTTTTACTTCGGTAACCGTAATCCCTTGAACGCCGTTGTCGGCGAGTGCTTCACGAACGTCGTCAAGCTTGAATGGCTTGATGATAGCGGTGATGAGTTTCATCCCGGATCTCCCCTGCTGGCTCGGTGGATAGCGGCATGGCCGCCCGAATTTAGTGCTTGCCCTACTAATGCTCATACCGTGCCACTCACTTTTTTATTATTTAAATTCAAAAACTTAAATTATTAACATAAGTAAGTGGCGGTAACTAAGCACCGCTACCTACTACGTGCCGGACTTGCTTTGCACCATAAAAGAACATTGAAAAAAGCTAGTCGCCCCATTTCGATGCATTTGTACACGTACGCCCACCGCGCTTAATTAACAAACGGCACATGCGAATCGTCGGCGGGTTGCGTATCCTTACTCACAAGCAGTTCACATTTATGCGTGATCGTTTAAGGAGAGAGCCATGGCGCCCCAAGACCGCATTAGCCGCTTAGCCCAGCAGATCGGCGACCGCTTACAGAATGCGTCGCAAGCCCCGGAAGATATTCAGAAAGGTGTCCAGCAGGTGGTACGCGGCGCGTTTGACCGCCTGGAGCTGGTATCGCGGGAAGACTTTGATATTTTGATGGATGTGCTGCAACGCACCCGCTCGCGGGTAGAGGCCCTAGAGCGCCAAGTGGCCAGCTTGGAAGCAGCAGTAGAAGCCTCTAGCACCAACGCCGCCACGCCTGTAGAAGCTGAAGTACCGCCCGCCCCTGTGCAACCTTCCAGCACAACTAAGCCAACCGCTGACGGCGCTGAGTAAGTACGCCGTTTTGCACGGCATGGGGCAGGTTCGGCTGCCCCACTTCTTGCCCCTACCTCTCTCCCACACTCTCTCCCGTCCTCTCCCCTGCACTTAATTCAAAACCTTATACCAGTGAACAAGAATCACTATCATTGACAACCCTAGTGATAGTGCTATCGTGCGCTTATCTGCAGCCTCCCGCGTGCCGTTAAGCACCAATACGGCGCAGGCACTACGCTCCACCCACGATAGCGACTGCCCCAATGCCTCAGCAGGAACGCTTAGCAACGCCTGAAATCACCCCCTTTTCGTTGGCCCAGCTTGGCCAGCGCTTCGGCATTCACTACCGCATTGAAGGCCCTTCTTCTCCGCGCCAGCCGGTCGCCACTGGTCATGTACATGACGTTAGCCTGCGCCACGGGGTGCACTTAACGCTCTCTGATTTGCAGGTAGAACGTGGCTATACCTCCACGTCTTACCAAAGCGTGCCATGGTTCTTGAGCGTTATCTTGGAAGGCACTATTCATCTCCAAATGGGCAAGCAGCAGATACAGCTCTCTGCAGGAGATGGCGTATGCAGCCACTTTGATGCCCGACACCCACTCATGGTGCATCAGCCTATTCAAACACGCCTTCGTACTGTCAATATTGCGGTTCTGGCCACTGCACCCTTAGGCCTACCCACCCCGCCTGATGCTTCATGTTTGCATTGCTGGAAGCTCCCCAAGGCCCTCTGCGAAACGCTTTGCACCATTAGTGAGCAACCGCCCTCGCTCTGGCGACAGGCGCTCGTTTGGCAGGGGTTAGCACTGCAGCTAATTGGATTAGGTTTGCCCGAGCGTCTGACAGCGCTACCCGAGCACAAACGCCTTTCTACCCGTGATCGTCATTGCCTCACGGCGCTGCACTCGCGCATTGCTCAGCATCCCGCCGAGCCTTATAGCCTCACCGCATTAGCCAAAGAAGCCGCTATGAGCCCCAGCAGCCTGCGCCAGAAGTTTCGCGCCTGCTACGGCTGCACGCTGTTCGACTATATTCGCCAAGTGCGATTACAGCAGGGGTACGAGGCACTGCAACGAGGTGAGAGCGTGCAACAGGCGGCCCATCACTGTGGGTATCGGCATGCCAGCAACTTCTCCAGCGCCTTCAAGCGCCACTTCGGTTTTTCCCCTCACGAGTGGAATCGCTCCAGCGTATAGCCAGCGCTTGAGTTCCTTTCGCGTGCACAAACATGTCAGCGCGCATAGCAGGCTTGGCACGGCGCATACCTTTATGGCGCCATAAAAAGCAATAATTCTCATTGCTTAATAACACTGATTCCACTTCCTCCCAGGATCACTTATGGCCTCCACCCATCGTCTATTTTTACTTGCCCCCTTGAGCAGTGCGCTGCTCATCGCGCTGGCAACGCCTGCTGCGGCACAGCCGAGCACTGCTTTAGCCACCGTCACTGTGACTGCCCAACAGGCGGCGACCAAAGTTGCTACGCCCTTTATCGAAACCCCACAGAGCGTTTCGACCATCACCGAAACGCAGATGTCGCAACGCGGCGTCAGTACCGTACAGCGCGCCGCCGACTACACCCCCGGCGTGTATAGCAATCAAATAGGGGCTTCCAACCGTTTTGATTACCTGGTGCTGCGGGGCTTCTCCGATGGCAGCTTGAGCAACACTTTTTTAGATGGCTTGAAGGTGATGGGCGACGCCAACTCCCATAGCAGCATGCGCATCGACCCCTGGTTTTTAGACAGCATCGAAGTGGTGCGCGGCCCTGCATCCGTGCTTTATGGCCGCGCCTCACCGGGCGGCGTGGTAGCGCTCAACAGCAAACGCCCTGAGTTTGAGCAGGGCGGCAAACTGCGTTTTAGGGTCGGCAATAATGATCAGCGCAGCGCAGCGTTTGATCTCACGGGGCCGCTGGGGGAAGAACAGCGCGTTGCGTTTCGCCTCACCGGCATCGCCAGCGCCGCTGATACCCAGTTTGGCCCAGCCGAAGAGGAGCGCTACGCCATTGCGCCACGGCTAACCTGGGACATGACCGACGCCACCAGCCTGACCGTCGAAGCGTATCTTCAGGATGAGCCAGAAGGCGGCTACCACTCCGGCGTGCCTTATGAAGGCGCGGTGATCGCTCGCAATGGCCGCCAAATAAGCAATAACTTCTTCGATGGCGAAGCCGATTACGACGCCTATAAGCGCACCCAGCGCATGCTCGGCTATACCCTTGAGCACCGCTTTAACGACCGCGTATCCGCGCGCCAACTGCTGCGCTATCTCAATTCAGACGTGACGCTAAATCAGGTGTATGGTTTTGGCTGGGCATCGCCGACCTCAAACGCATTGGCCCGCTACTACTCCGGCAGCGAGGAGTCGCTTCAGGCCTTAACGGTGGATAATCAGTTAGAAGCCCGCCTGACCAACGGCTTCATGGAGCACACCCTGCTGTTGGGAGCGGATTACCAGCAACGCGAGAACGAGGTTGCCTGGCCTTCCGGCGCGTTCCCCTCTTTGGATGCCTTCAACCCGGTCTACGGCAGCGAGCCGCTGGCGTTCTACGCGCCCATCCGGGAGAACCACGAGTTGGAGCAAACCGGCGTCTACCTTCAAGATCAAATCGCCGTCAATAACTGGCGCGTGACGCTGGGCGGGCGCTTTGACTGGGTCAATATCGATAACACCAATCGCGACAGCGGCGCTACCAGCGCGTTGAGTGACACCCAATTTAGCGGCCGCGCCGGGGTGGTGTACCTGTTCGATAACGGCATTGCCCCCTACGTCAGCTACTCGACGGCCTTTACCCCCACCAGCTTCGTCGATGCCAACGGCGACCTGCTCGCTCCCATGGAGGGTGCACAGTGGGAAACCGGCGTGAAATACCAGCCCAACGAACAGCAGCAGTACAGCGCAGCGCTGTTCCACATCAGCCAGGAGAACGTGGCTACCAAAGAGCAGCCTACCGACCCCTACCGTGCCGTAGGCGAGATTGAGTCACAAGGCATCGAACTGGAAGCCCAAACGCAGCTCACCGAGGCGCTCTCACTTCAGGCAGGCTACAGCTTTACCGACATTACCTACGCCAAAAGCGACGACGGCAACCAGGGCAATAACGCCATTTACTCCCCCCGCCATCAAGTACAGCTGTGGGGCCACTATGCCGTGCAGGAGGGTTGGCTAAGCGGTGCGGATATCGGCGTGGGCGTGCGCCACTACGCTGACATTGCCGCTGACCGCGCCAACACCGCCACCGTGCCGGACTACACCCTCGTTGACGCCACGCTGGGCTACGACTGGAGCCAAGCAGGCCTCAATGGCGTCGAAACCCGCCTGAATGTGCACAACGCCCTGGATAAAGAGTACGTGGCGTCGTGTAACTCACTGGAGTACTGCTATTTCGGTGCCGAACGCGGCGTCACCGCCAGCGTTCATTACCGTTTCTAAGCAGCGACCACACCCAGGCGCACGCGCCCTGTGCATGCCTGGGTGTTTCTATTTGCAATTGATAAACAGACTCGTTTAAATAAGGCGCTTATTGCTAGGTACTAACCTCATGCGCTGTTTCCCCCGACTGCTTATCCTGGCTCGCCGCAGCCTGCTTGCGGCTGGCCTGCTGTTGTCTACCGCCAGCCACGCCCAATGGGCCACCATCGACTGGACCATTGCCGAGACGCTGCTCGCGATTGACGCGCAGGTCAGCGGCATTGCGCAGCAGCCCGCCTACCACGACTGGGTGGGCGAGCCGCGCATTCCCGAGCATGTGATGGATATTGGCCTGCGCACCCAGCCCAACTTCGAGCTGCTGGCCCAATCGCCCCCCGAACAAACACTGCTCTCGCCTATGTTTACCGGGCTGATTCCCCGGCTGGAGAAAATTGCCCCGGTGGGCACCTTCGCCCTCTACTCACCAGGCGCGGAGACATGGCAGGAGATGCAGAGCCTTACCCGTCAACTGGGCGAGCTGACCGACCGCAACGCCGAAGCCGAGGCGCTGATTGAGAACACCGAACAGCTGATGGCTGAGCTGCGCCGCCAGCACAGCGACTCGCCCCCACTGCTAATGGTGCAATTCATGGATGCCCGCCATGTGCGGGTATTTGGCGAGAACAGCCTCTACAACGCCGTTCTAGAGCAGCTTGAACTGCCCAACGCCTGGGACCAACCCACCAACGCCTGGGGGTTTTCACTGGCCGGTATTGAAGCGCTGGCACGCTACCCCGATGCCACGCTGGTCATCGTCGACCCACTCCCCGCAGGCGTGGAAGAGCAGCTGGAAGGGAGCGGCCTCTGGCAGCACTTACCCAACGTGCAAAACGGCCGCCTACTTCGCCTGCCACCAGTTTGGAGCTTTGGCGCTCTCCCCTCCGCCCAGCGCTTTGCCCGTGAGCTAACCAGCGCGTTGAATGCCCATCACGCTGACTAGCCCGCCATCAACCTGCCCACCAGAGTGGCGCCCAACGCCTGAAATAAAGTAGGCTTAGCCAACGAGCAGGCTCATTAAACTGAGTGAGCCGATTGAGAGACGTTGCGAGGGAGCGCCATGACACTAGCCATTGTCGCCACGCGGGCAGGCGTGGGGTTAGAAGCACCGGCGGTACATGTAAAGGTTCACTTAGCCAACGGCTTGCCGGGGTTAACCCTGGTGGGCTTGCCGGAAACCGCCGTGAAAGAGAGCCGCGAACGGGTGCGCAGCGCCTTGATCAACGCGGGTTTTGATTTCCCCAACACCAAGTGCATTACCCTCAACCTCGCCCCGGCGGATCTCCCCAAAGAGATCTAGTGTGATTTAGTTATCGTTGTTATCTGCCGCTAAAAGTAAATGAATTCGTTCAACTTCGCTCATTGAGGCTTTCTGTAAGGCTTTCCAGCTATCCGGTGGGTTGCCACTGCTGAGCATTTTCTGAAAGACAGAGTAAGTATCATGCTTACTGCCATAAGCGCGTTTTGTAGCGTCATCATTGACCCATGCATAAATAATGATTTTGCTCGCAGCATCGTAGCGAAAGAACAGCCGGTACTGCTGGTAGAACTTTGCTCGTTGCCAATGAGTGTGTTCTGTGCCAAGCGTGTTCCCTTGGCGGTATTGAGTGCCTGATGGATCCTGCGGAATATCATTCAAGGCCAGCTTCATGATCGCTGCTAGGCGCTTGGTGGCCGCCTTGTTGCGATAACCGGCAGGATCTTTCGATTGAAGATGTCTCACCTTCAAGGTGAGTGCTTCGACTTGTTCCAAGAACAACGGATGGGCATAAATCGTCCATCCATTAACCTCCAGAGGCTTCATTCGTCGTCATCATCCTCTTCCAGCGCCTCTTCGAGGTCTACCTCAATACCTGCGGTAAGCCGTTTGGCCTCGGCAAAGCTACTGGCAGTCACCGGGCGAATATTTTCCGGATGCGCCAGAAGATCGCGCTCTAGAAAATTGAGGAAGTTGACCATCACAGGGTCGTGCTTGGCCTCATCACTCGCCCGGGTAAGCACCACTTCTCCATCAGGACGAACGGTATAATGGATACGGTCTCGGCGCTTCAGCTTTAGCGCCCGGCGAATCGATGCCGGAACAGTCGTTTGATAGCGATCCGTCAGAGTTGAGTCGTCTTCGATAAGCGTGCTCACTGTCGCTCTCCGCTTGATAGCAATGCAAAGGTAATGCATACAAAGTTAATGCAAGCGCATTACCTCGTCAAGCCGTCTCCGCTACTTGAACCAGTTGCTTAAGCGCTACCAAAGCCTTCTTAATTACGTTAGGTTAAATACTTAAGCTAATGTAGCTTTATCCTACATTGGAGTAAGTGACAACAGCAGAGGAAAGGCGATGACGCTAGCCATTGTCGCCACGCGGGCAGGCGTGGGGTTGGAAGCACCGGCGGTACATGTAGAGGTTCACTTAGCCAACGGTTTGCCGGGATTAACCCTGGTGGGCTTGCCGGAAACCGCCGTGAAAGAGAGCCGCGAACGGGTGCGCAGCGCCTTGATCAACGCGGGTTTTGATTTCCCCAACACCAAGCGCATTACCCTCAACCTCGCCCCGGCGGACCTGCCCAAAGAGGGTGGCCGCTTTGATTTGCCGATTGCACTGGGCATCCTCGCGGCCTCCGGCCAAATCCCGGTGGATGCGCTGGAAGGCATGGAGTGCGCAGGGGAACTGGCCCTGGATGGCAAACTGCGGGCGGTGCCCGGTGTGCTGCCATTTGCCCTAGCTACCCGCCGCGCCAACAAAGCGCTGATTGTGCCCCGAGCCTGCGCCGATGAAGCTGCCCTCGCGGGCGATTTACCGGTGCTGCCCGCCGACTCTCTCTGGCAAGTGGTGGCTCACTTGCTGGGCCAGGAGAAAATTCCGCCCCACCAGCTCTCCGCCTCCGTCAAATCTACCGCCCCCATGGCGGACTTAGCCGACGTGCGCGGCCAGCATCAGGCCCGCCGAGCGCTGGAAGTCGCTGCCGCAGGAGGCCATAACCTATTGCTCGCAGGCCCACCCGGCACCGGAAAAACCATGCTGGCCAGCCGCTTACCCGGCATTCTGCCGCCGCTGTCAGAGGATGATGCACTACAGGTGGCGGCAGTGCGCTCGGTATGTGGCTTGGCGCTGGAAGCCGACTGGGGCCAGCGACCTTTTCGCCAACCCCACCACAGCGCGAGCGCTGCTGCACTGGTCGGCGGCGGCTCAAAACCCAAACCGGGAGAAATCTCGCTCGCACACCACGGCGTGCTGTTTTTGGATGAGCTGCCGGAGTTCTCCCGCAACGTTTTGGAAGTATTACGCCAACCGCTGGAAACTGGGGAAATACATCTCTCCCGCGCCAGCCATGAACGCCGATACCCTGCTCAATTTCAGCTCGTTGCCGCGATGAACCCTTGCCCCTGCGGGCACCTGGGCGACCCACGCCAACGCTGCCAGTGCAGCGCCAGCCAAATTCAGCGCTATCAGGCACGGCTCTCTGGCCCGCTGTTGGATCGTATTGACCTACAAGTGGAAGTGCCCGCGCTGCCACCAGAGCAGCTCACCGCACAAACTCAGGGCGAACCCTCCAGCGCAGTGCGCGAGCGGGTGATGGCAGCTCGGGAGCGGCAAATGGCTCGGGGCGCGCTCAACAGCCAGCTCAGCGGTAAAGCGCTGGAAGCCGCCTGCGCCCTTAATGATGAAGAGCGCGCCTGGCTGGCAGGCGTGCTGGAAAAGCTCAAGCTCTCCGCCCGCGCCTACCACCGCGTGCTGCGCGTGGCGCTGACGCTGGCTGACTTACAGGGCGAACCCAAGCCCTCCCAGCCGCACTTTATCGAAGCCATCGGCTACCGGCAGTTGGATCGGCTATTGAAGGGAGCTTAATGCACGTTCTCGACAAAGTGATCGAGCGCTTCAAACAACACTTGGCGAATCGGCTCTGCTTCGTTCACCAAGTGGTGGCGCGCCTCCGGGTGGCGGTGAATCTCTGCATTAGGAAATTTATTCGCCAAAATGGCGAGGTTCCACTCCCAATCCACGGTGAGATCCTGCTCGCCTTGCAGAATCAGCGTCGGCAGCGGGTTAGGCTCTCGCGCCAGTAGGCGTGGCATCCAGCGGCGCATAGCGGTAATCCAGGCCACGCTTAGCCGTTCTGGCTGAAGCGGGTCTTGGTCGCGTAGAAAGGCGGTGAACTGCTCGTCGGTGGAGTTGGGGCGATACTTGCGCGGCAACTCTTTCACAAAGGGGCTGGCGATTAAATGCAGCCAGCTGGCCTGGCTCCAGCGCCAGGGGCGTACTAGCGGTGCCAGCAGCACAATGCCTGCCCATCCGGCCGTGTCGCGGCGGGTGAGCGCGTCGGTGGCGAGAATCGCCGCACCGGTGCTTTGGCCCACGCCCAGCCACGGCTTCGGTGCCATGCTGAGGGTCTGCAGCGTCTCTTGCAGGTGCGCCAAGCAGTGCTGGTAATCGTCGAAATCTTCGATTTCCGCCCGGGGGCCGCTGGAAAGCCCGTGACCAGGCAAATCCCACAGCACCACGCGCCAGCCTTTGGCCAGCAGGCAGTTAAGTAAATGGCGGTACAGGCCCAAGTGGTCAAAGTAGCCATGAATAACAAACGCGGTGCCGGTGGGCGCAGGTGGGCTCCACACTTGGCACCACAGCGCGAACCGCCCGGTATCAATAAACCCGGCGTGCACTTCGCTGGTGTCGTTGAGCAGCGTCTCTAAGCCGTAGTGGCGAAAGTAGTCATGCACAGCTTCCGTTAGCGCATCGCCCGGGGTTAAGCGGGAGAGCGACGACTCACCTTGCGCCTGCCGAAACAGACCTTCCAAGTGTTGGAAATTATGCATTAACGTCTCTCCGTGAACACCACACTTCCATGGGCTGATTAACAGCACAAATAACAGCGGCGGTGGCGCCCGCTCTTATCATTTGGTCGAGCATTTTACCGCTTTAGGGTCTAGGCTGTTTACATGCCAACGCAGATGTGGAAGTATTTTCCATAATTCAAATTTTACCCTGACCGTGGCAGTCAAACCAACCACGGGCACCTTCACAGGAGAACCCCATGAGCGAGCGTATCACGCGTCACCGTTTACAGGTGGCAGCCGACCTAGATCGTTTCATCAACGAGCAGGCTCTGCCGGGCACCGGCGTCGACGAAAGCGCCTTCTGGGCCGGTGTCGATGCTCTGTTTCACGATTTGACCCCGAAAAACCGCCAGCTGCTCGAAGAGCGCGACACGCTGCAAGAGAAGCTGGACGCTTGGCACCGTGAAAACCCCGGCCCGGTCAGCGACATGCCCGCCTACCGCAGCTTCCTGAAAGAAGCGGGCTATTTGGTAGACGCGCCGAATAGCGTGAAAGCCACCACGGCCAATGTTGACCGCGAAGTCGCCACGCAAGCAGGCCCACAGTTGGTGGTACCGGTGAGCAACGCCCGCTACGCCCTGAACGCTGCCAATGCCCGCTGGGGCAGCCTGTACGATGCACTGTACGGCACCGACGCCATCTCTGAAGAAGACGGCGCGGAAAAAGGCACCAGCTTCAACCCGAAACGCGGCGAAAAAGTCATCGCTTACGCCCGTGGCGTGCTGGACCGTGCCGCCCCGCTGGCCACTGGCTCTCACCGGGATGCCGTTAAGTACACCATCCGCGACGGCCACTTGGTCGTCAGTCTGGAAGGCGGCCGTGAAACCGGTCTAAAAGACTCCGGTAAGCTGATTGGTTTTAACGGTGATGCTTCCGCCCCCGAATCGATTCTGCTGGCCAACAACGGCCTGCACCTGGAAATCCAGATCGATGCCAACCACTCGATCGGTAAGACCGACCCGGCGCACGTCAAAGACGTAGTCGTTGAAGCCGCGCTGACCGCCATCATGGACTGCGAAGACTCCGTTGCGGCGGTGGATTCTGAAGACAAAGTCGGTGTGTACAGCAACTGGCTCGGCCTGATGAAGGGCGACCTGGAAGAGAACATCGAAAAAGGCGGCAAAACCTTCACCCGTAAGCTGCACGCCGACCGCACTTGGCAAACCACTGACGGCAACACCGTCACGCTGCCGGGCCGTTCGCTGATGTTCGTGCGCAACGTGGGCCACCTGATGACCACGCCTGCGGTGCTGGACGAAAACGGCAACGAACTGCCGGAAGGCATTCTGGACGCGGTGGTCACCTCGCTGCTGGCCCTGCACGACCTGAAGAAAGATGCCGACCAGCCGCGCAACTCCCGCGCAGGCTCGGTGTATATCGTGAAGCCGAAGATGCACGGCCCGAAAGAAGTCGCCTTCGCCAACGAGCTGTTTGGCCGCGTCGAAGACATCCTGGGCATGAGCCGTGACACCCTGAAAATGGGCATCATGGACGAGGAGCGCCGCACCACGGTTAACCTCAAGGCATGTATTGCCGAAGCCGCCTCCCGCGTGGTGTTTATCAACACCGGCTTCCTGGATCGCACCGGTGATGAGATGCACACCGCCATGGAAGCAGGCCCGATGGTTCGCAAAGGCGATATGAAGAGCGCCGCGTGGATCACCGCCTACGAGAAAAACAACGTGCAGGTTGGTTTGGCCTGTGGCCTGCGTGGCCGCGCCCAGATTGGTAAAGGCATGTGGGCCATGCCGGACCTGATGCACAACATGTTGGAGCAGAAGATTGGCCACCCGAAAGCCGGTGCCAATACCGCGTGGGTACCTTCCCCCACAGCGGCGACCCTACACGCGCTGCACTACCACCAGGTAAACGTGAACGACGTTCAGCGCGAGCTGGAAGCCCAGGGCGAGCCGGACTTCCTGGACGACCTGCTCACCGTGCCGGTAGCGGAAAACCCCAACTGGTCGGATGAAGAGATTCAGCAAGAGCTGGATAATAACTGCCAGGGTATTCTGGGTTACGTCGTGCGCTGGGTTGAACACGGCGTCGGCTGCTCCAAAGTGCCGGATATTCACAACGTTGGCCTAATGGAAGACCGCGCCACGCTGCGTATCTCCAGCCAGCACATTGCCAACTGGCTGCATCATGGTATCGTCGATGCGCCCCGCGTTGAGGAAACCCTCAAGCGCATGGCGAAAGTGGTTGATGAGCAGAACGCTGGCGACCCCACTTACACCGCCATGAGCGCCGACTTTGAAGGCTCTACCGCGTTCAAAGCTGCCTCTGACCTGGTGTTCAAAGGTCGCGTACAGCCGTCTGGCTACACCGAGCCGCTCCTGCACGCATGGCGCCAGGTACACAAGGCTAAATAAGCCCTATCGCTTAATAGCCCCCAGCCCCAAGGCTCGCGCCTTGGGGCTTTTTTATTTATGCTGGCTTACGTTGACGTAAAAGCAAAGTGGCGCTGCGGACAACCTCCTCTCTACGACCTGCCCGCAGCATCAGTCCCCGTGCCTGTAAGAAAATAGCGAGGAATAACAACAATGACCGTGATGACCGCCGAGCAGATTGAGCACTTTTTAGATGAAGTCTTTCCCCAGCGGATGGGCAAGATAGTGAGCGTTGGAGATATGTGCGCCACCATGCGTTTAAGCATTGGCCATGAGCACCTGCGCCCTGGCCCCCGCGTGTCAGGCCCTACCATGATGGGCTTTGCGGATGTGGCGCTGTACGTGGCGATACTGGCCCAAATAGGCCCCGAAGCGATGGCCGTGACCAGCGATTTAAACTGCCACTTTCTACGCGCAGCCTCCGGCGACCACGACATTATTGCCCACGCCAAGCTGATCAAGCTGGGCCGCCGCCTGGCGGTGGGCGAAGTGCAGATTTTCTCCGCCAGCGATGACACGCGCCCCGTGGTGCATGTCACCGCCAGCTATGCGCTGCCGGATAACACCTAAGCTGCCAAACAGCGCCGTCGTTCACGCCTTAACGCGCTCAACTCACTTTGGGGAGCTGGTCAATCAGCCGATCCAGCGTCATCGGGTAGTCGCGTACGCGGATGCCGGTGGCGTTATAGATCGCATTCGCCACGGCCGCCGCGACGCCACAGATGCCCAGCTCCCCCACGCCCTTGGCTTTAAGCGGCGTCGAGGCGGCGTCGGTGGTATCCAGGAAAATCACCTCCTGCTCGGGAATGTCCGCATGTACCGCCACCTCGTAACTGGCGAGGTCGTGATTGACGAAAAAGCCGCGCTCCACATCGGGGGTGAGTCCCTCCATCAAGGCACTGCCCACGCCCATGGTCATCCCCCCAATCACCTGGCTGCGCGCCGTGACCGGGTTGAGGATCCGCCCCGCGTCGCACACCGCCAGCATACGGCGCACTCGAGTTTCGCCGGTATGGGCGTGTACGGCTACTTCAACAAAGTGCGCGGCGAAGGTGCCAATCTGCAGCGTGCCTTTGAAGTCTCCAAAGTGGATGGTGTCTTCTGCCACCAGCTCTTCGCCATCAGCCACCTCCGCAAGCGCTACCTCGGTGGTGCCTGCGATCACCATGCCCTGTTCAAACCGCGGCGCGTTCATACCAAGGCGCTGAGCAATCTCCTCTTGAAGCTTCAAGCAGGCCACGTAAACACCGGCGGTGGCGCTGGCGGCACCGAACTGCCCGCCGGAGCCCGACGAGACCGGGTAGTCGCTGTTGCCCAACCGCACCTCCACGTCATCTAGCGCCAACCCCATGGCTTCCGCGGCGGTTTGAGCAATAATCGTGTACGAACCGGTGCCGATATCGGTCATATCGGTCTCGACCACCAAGCGCCCAGCCTGCAAGCGCACCCGAGCGCCGGAATCCATGGTGGGCGCGCCGCGATAAGCCCCTGCCATGCCGTGGCCGATCAGCCACTGCCCTTCCCGCTGGCCGCCTGGGGTGTGGTTGCGCGCCTCCCAGCCAAACGCCTCGGCCCCTTTTTGCAGGCACTCTACGTAGTGGCGGTCGCTAAACGGTTTGCTGGGGTCTTCCGGGTCGACTTGTGTGTCATTGAGGATGCGAAATTCTACCGGGTCCATGCCCAGCTTCTCGGCCATTTCGTCCATGGCGATTTCCAACGCGGCAAGGCCGGAGGCTTCGCCGGGGGCGCGCATATCCGCCGACTCGGGCAGGTCCATCTCGATAGCCGTATGGGCCACGCGGCGGCTTGCACCGGCGTAAAAGGCGCGGGTTTGGTTGACCGGGTTCTCGCCGCTGCCGCCGGGCAGCGTATGGGAGAACGCTGAGTGGTCGAAGGCGGTAATCCGGCCCTCGGCATCGGCGGCAATACGCAGGCGCTGAACAGTACCGGAGCGGTGGGTGGCGTTGTTGAACACCAGCGGGCGCGGTAGCGCGAGCTTAACCGGCCGCCCAGCAGCCCGAGAGCCGAGCGCGGCCAGCACGGTATCTGCCCGCAGCCAGAGCTTGCCGCCAAAGCCGCCGCCCACGTAGGGGCTCTCTAGACGAATGGTCTCAAGGTCGATAGCAAAGGTCTTGGCCAGCGCTTTGCGGGTCCAGGCTATCATCTGGTTGGAGGTCCAAACCGTCATTTTCCCGCCATCCGACCAATCCACGATAGAGGCGTGAGGCTCCATCATGGCGTGGCTTTGGGAAGCCGTGCGGTAGACTTCATCCAACGTTACCGCTGCGTTTTTAAAGGCCGCATCCACATCGCCCACGTCAGAGAGCGGCTCGTCGGGTGTTTGCTGCTCCCAGGCGGCGTCTAAATCAAACACGCCTTGCTCTTCTTGGTAGCGCACCTCGATCAGTGCGGCGGCACTTCGCGCCTGCTCTAAAGTGTCGGCCACCACCACGGCAATGGCTTGATGGTAGTGGGCAACGGTATCGCCACCAAACAGGCGCGCCACGTTGCTTTTGGCCTGCGCCAGCGGTTCTATTTCTAGAGTGGTGACCACCGTGGCCACCCCAGGCGCGGCGCGGGCGGCTGTGGCATCCATGTGGGTAATGCGCCCTTTGGCGATGGTAGCACATAGCGGGTAGCCCACCAGCTGGTGGGCCGCTACGTCATGGCGCTCGTAGGCGTAGGGGGCTTGGCCGGTCACTTTGAGCGCGCCATCGATGCGCGCATGGGGCTTGCCGACAATACGGGCGCGGTCAAACAGGTTATCGTCGGTCGATTGATTGAAATCCATCGGTTACTCCTCGGCCAGCAGCGCGGCGAGCGTTCGCTCTGCCAGGGTCAGCTTGTAGGCGTTCTCTTCGGTCGGGCGGGCACCATCCAGCAGCTCAGCCATCACCGCGGCTGCGCCTTGGGGCAGCGCGGCATCCGCAGCATCGCGCCGCCAGGGCCGTGGGGCCACACCGCCCAGCGCCACGCGCCCCGTGCCGTCCGGGGCGTGAATCAGCGCCACTGAGACCAGCGCAAAGGCGTACGAAGAGCGGTCGCGCACCTTGAAGTAGGCATGGCGCCCTTCCATCGGCGCGGGCAGCGCCACCCCGGTAATCATCTCGCCCTTGGCCAGGACGTTTTCTACCTCGGGGGTATCGCCGGGCAGCTGGTAGAACGCATCTAGTGTCAGGCTGCGGGTCTCGCCCTCGGGGGTATCGGTTTCCACGCGGGCATCCAGCGCTTGTAGCGCCACCGCCATATCGGAGGGGTGCGTGGCAATGCACACATCAGAGGTACCAATTACGCCGAGCTGCCGGGTGGTCGCGCCTTTTCCCAGCGCCGCGCAGCCAGCGCCCGGTGAGCGCTTATTGCAGGGCATGGCGGTGTCGTAAAAATAGGGGCAGCGCGTGCGCTGCAGCAGATTACCGCCGGTGGTGGCTTTGTTGCGCAGCTGGCCAGACGCCCCAGCCACCAGCGCCCGGCTCAACACGCCATAGGCTTTGCGCACGCGTGGGTCGGCCGCCAGGGTGCTATTGCTGACCATCGCCCCCACCCGCAGGCCACCCTCTTCCGTAGCGGTAATGTCGTTTAAGCCGGTGCCGCGCACATCGATCAGGTGCAGCGGGGTTTCGATCTCGTGCTTCATTAAATCCAGCAGGTTGGTGCCGCCGGCAATGAATTTCGCGCCCGGCACCTCGGCCGCGCGGGCCGCTGCTTCGGCGGGGCTAGACGCCCGCTCGTAGGAAAAGGCTCTCATGCGCGCTCCTTGGCAACCTGGGTAATGGCCTTGAGGATGTTGGCGTAAGCGCCGCAGCGGCAGAGGTTGCCCGACATCCGCTCGCGAATCTCGGCATCGGTGATCTCGATAGGCGCGGTGAGATCCGCCGTGACATGGCTGGGAATATTGGCGGCGATCTCCTGCAATACGGCGTTGGCCGAACAGATCTGCCCCGTCGTGCAGTAGCCGCATTGGAAGGCGTCGTTATCCACGAACGCCTGCTGCATAGGGTCTAGATGATCTACCGTACCCAGGCCTTCGATGGTGGTGATCTCGTCACCTTCGTGCATCACTGCCAGGGTGAGACACGCGTTGATGCGTTCGCCATTCACCGACACGGTGCAAGCGCCACACTGGCCGTGGTCACAGCCTTTTTTGGAGCCGGTGAGCGCTAGATGTTCCCGCAGGGTATCCAGCAGCGTGGTGCGGTTATCGAGCGTTAAGGTGTGCTGGGTGCCATTCACCACCAGCGTCACGGTCGAGCGCGGCACTTCTTGCGGTGCCTGATCGCGGCGCTGTTCAGCGCTATTTGAAGCGTTCATAAATCGGTGCCTTCCCTGCTCATTGCTGTTGCTTATCAACGGTCTCGCCCCTTCAGCATAGACATAAATCGGCGGCAGCGACCTGACGCGTGCCAAGCGGCTGCGCTACGCTTAGCGCAACGACCCGCGCTAAGCGGGCAGGGTGACTGACGAAAGGACGCAATATTGATGCAACACTTGGATCGGCAGGTGATTGAACACGCCCTGGCGTGGTGCCAGCAGGGCCGCCCTTTTTGGCTCTGCACGGTGCTGGCTACCTTTGGCTCCTCTCCTCGCGAGCCGGGCTCCTGGATGGCAGTGAACGAAGCAGGAGAGGCCATTGGTTCGCTGTCCGGGGGCTGTGTAGAGGAGGACTTTCTCCAGCGCGTCAAAGAGGGGGCGTTTGAGCGCCCGGTGACGGTCATCCGCTACGGCGACCCGGACGACGTTCAAGGAGCTAACGTGACGCTGCCCTGCGGTGGCATCTTAGAAGTATTAATTGAGCTCCTGCACGCGACTCAAGCCACCGAAGCACATCTCACCACGCTGCTGGCGACGCTAGACGGCCAGCAGCCGCTGGTGCGCCATGTCGACCTCCCCAGTGGGCGCTTTGGCTTTCACAAGGATGCCTCGCTTGGCCCACGGGTTTACCGTGAGCAAGTGCAGGGGGAATCCGAGCGCATCTACCTACGCGTTGCCCCCGCCAGGCGGTTAATTATTGCGGGCATCTCCGCCATTACCGCCCCCTGTGCGGCCTTTGCCGTCACGCTCGGTTTCGAGGTGATCGTCTGCGACCCGGACGCCACCGCCTGCGCGCAGTTCTCCGTGCCCGGCGCGGTGGTTAAGGCAGCGCTGCCGTCCCAGTACATCGCCTCCGGCGCTTGCCATGGGGCGACGGCAGTGGTGGCGCTCACCCACGACCCGCGCATCGATGACTTGGCCATGATGGAAGCCGTATGCACACCTGCATTCTATATTGGCGTGATGGGCTCTCAGCGCACCTCCACCGCGCGGGCCGAGCGGCTGATACGCTCCGGCGGGCTCACCCAAGCGCAGGTGAAGCGCCTGCATATGCCCATTGGCCTAGCGCTGGGCAGTAAAACTCCGGCGGAAATTGCCCTGGCGGTCATGGCGGATATCGTACGGGTGCAGAACGGTAAGGCCGTCGATGAGCTTTAATCGCCATGAACGCTAACCACGTCGTCGCTCTAGTGATGGCGGCAGGCTACTCGCGGCGCTATGGCGAGGCCGATAAGCGCCAGGAGCGTCTTGCCGATGGCCGAACGCTGTTGGCCACCACCGTTGCGCACACCGAGCAGGCGTTTAGCCAGGTACGGGTCGCGATTCGTGAGGAGGACAACGCGTTTCAGCTTGGCTTGGCTGCCAGCACGCCGCTGATCCGGCTACGTCAGGCGCACCTGGGGCTGGGCGCCAGTTTGGCCGAAGCGGTGGCGGCGCTAGGCGGTGATTGCCGCCTGAACGACAGCAAGGCGGTGGCGGTACTGCTAGGCGATATGCCGCGTATTCACCCCGCGACGCTGCGGGCACTACAGCAGCAGGCCGCCCGCGATACCATCTGGCGGCCGCGCTACGGCGGGCAGCCCGGCCACCCGGTGCTGTTTGGCCGGGCTTTTTGGCCGGAACTGGAGCACTTACGAGGCGAAACGGGCGCTAAGTCGCTGATTCAACGCCACCCATCCCATTACCATACGTATGACGTCGACGACGCAGGCATTCTGCTCGATATCGATACGCCAGACGCCCTCGCCAGCCTCTAGCGTTTAAGCACAACTTCGATTATCAGAGAAAGGATTTAACAAACATTATAAAGTAGTGTGTGCATGCCACTGTCACACAGCGATTTATTAATGATACTGCCCAACCTGTTACTGGATCCGCAGGCGCTGAGTGCTTTGCAAGGAAAGCACGATGTTCCCTTGGTCATTTTATCCTGGCTAGTTGCACTGGCCGCGTCTTACGCCAGCCTAGAAATTATTCGCTTGGTCGGTAGTCACTCATCGTCGCTCTGGCGCAGAACATGGCTCACCGCAGGTGCCAGCGTAATGGGCGCTGGCGTCTGGAGCATGCACTTTGTCGGCATGCACGCCTATCAGTTGGACTTTCATGTCAGCCATAGCCATCTACTCACGCTGCTTTCAATACTGCCCGCTATTTTAGGCAGCCTTGTAGCCATGACGCTGCTCTGCCGAGAGCAGTTAAGGCACCGCACTCTGATCCTTGCAGGTATCAGCTTAGGGCTGGGTATTGGCGTGATGCACTATAGCGGCATGGCCGCCATGCGTATGCCGGCAACGCTCTACTACGCGCTGGATCTGCTCCTAGCCTCGCTGGTCGTTGCCGTTGGGCTGGGCGTTCTCAGTGCCTATGCTTACCGCTTATGCCGCATGGAAAATGGCAAAGCGCACTATCAGCGATACGCCTTTGTCTCTGCGCTGTGTATCTCGCTCGCCGTCAGCGGCATGCACTACGTGGCCATGCAGGCTGCCTGGTTCGTGCCCATGAGCGATGCCGCCGATCACGCCCACATAGAGGCCTCCCACTGGCTTATTTTTGTGATCAGCGGGGCGGCCGTTTTTGCCGCGCTGCTGACGGTGCTGGCGATTAAAATCCAGCGCCGCCTGGAAGACAGCGAGCGCCACGGCCATATGACTCAACGGCGTCTGCTGGAAGTGATTGCCGCTCTGCAGGATGGCGTGGTGCTATTTGATGATGGAGCGCGCATCCGGCTGTGTAATAACGCTTTTGAGCAATTAACGGGGATGACTCACACCCAGCTCATCGGTACGGATATCACTCAAGTGCCTTACGCTAAAGATAGCCAGGCGCTCACGCCTGCCATTCACCGTGCGTTGGTATCGCAAGGGGAATGGAGCGGTATGGTCACCGCTCTGCGCTCCAATGGCGATGAGTACCCGGCATGGCTCAGCATCAGCCGCGTGAACTATGCCCACAGTAAAGATCAGGATTACGTGGCCCTGATCAGCGACCGAACCGACGAGCAAAACGCACAGCAGCGGATTCGCTACCTGGCTTATCACGATATGCTCACGGGCTTGCCAAATCGCTTGGCCCTTCAGGAGTACTTGACGACACACCTGCAGGATAGCCGCCATAAGGGCCACTACTCAGTGCTAGCACTGTTGGACGTCAACCGTTTCAAAGTGCTGAACGACAGTATGGGCCAAGATATCGGCGACGAGCTGTTACGACAGCTCGGCAGCCGCCTGCAACAGCAGGCCGGAAAGCAAATGTACGCTGCCCGCTTGGATGGCAATGAGTTTGCGCTGTGCCACACGCTCAACGCCACCGATCAAACGGCAGCTGAACAACAGGCGCACCAGCATATCGAGAGCGTGCTGGCGTCCCTAGTGGCCGACTACCAGCTTCACGGGCACACCTACCCGTGCAAAATTAACGTGGGCATGCTGATTTTTTGCCCTCGTGAGATTGAGAGCGTCGGGCAGCTGTTCAAGCGCGCAGGGCTTGCGCTACTGGAAGCCAAGCGCCAGCGGGACGGCGAGCCAAAACGGTTCTGCGCGGTGTTGGAGCAAAAGCTTGAAGAGGATATAACGCTAGAGCGTGAGCTGCGCCTGGCGATTGATAGCGGTGCGCTTAGCCTGCACCTTCAACCACAGGTGGGAGCGCAGCACGAGGTCATCGGTGCCGAAGCCCTGGTACGCTGGCACCACCCCCAGCAAGGCATGATTTCACCAGGGCGCTTCATTCCCATCGCTGAACAAACCGGACTGATTCTGCCCCTAGGGGCCTGGGTACTAAAAGAGGGTTGCCGCCTGCTCGGCGAGTGGCAGCACGACACGCGCCTGAGAGATTTAAAGCTTTCGCTTAACGTGAGCGTGCGTCAGTTCCAGCAGCCCGATTTTGTCGAGCAGGTCACCACCACGCTGCATGCTACCGGCGCCCCGCCTGAGCGCTTAACCTTGGAGCTCACTGAATCGCTGCTAATGAGCGACCCAGAGGGCACCATCGATAAGATGCTGCGCCTGCGGCAACTGGGCATCCGCTTTGCGCTGGATGATTTTGGCACCGGCTACTCATCGCTGGCGTATCTCAAATCACTGCCGCTGGACACGCTCAAAATCGACATTGCCTTCGTCAAGGATTTAACCTTGGATATGCAGGCAACGCCGATAGCCGCCACCATTATTGCCCTGGCAGAGAGCCTGGGATTAGACGTGATTGCCGAAGGCACGGAAACTGCCGACCAGTGCACGGTGCTAGCTCGCTTAGGATGCCATGTGTATCAAGGCTACTATTTTGGCAAGCCAGCACCCGCAGCAGAGTTTGCGCGACGCAACGGCGCTTCTTCGCCTACAGCGTCATAAACGGCTGGGCGTCTTGATCGCTGAATAGGTAAACGTTGTAAGGCTCGCTTTGGGGCCCAGGCATGCCCGGTGTGCCAATCGGCATACCGGCTAAGCCGATGCCATCGACATCCGGTTGCTGTTCAAACAGTGCCTCAACCGCTTCCATCGGCACGTGCCCTTCAATCCAATAGTTGCCTATCTCAATGGTGTGGCAAGAGCCCATGCCGTAAGGCACGCCCGCCTGCTGTTTGATATCACCCAGCTCGACATCATCAATAATGGTGACGTCTACGCCCAGCGCTTCAAGATGACGCGCGTACTCATCGCAGCAGCCGCATTGCGGGTTTTTATACAGCGTCGCCTCATCGGGCAGCGCAGCATGGGCCGTCGCAACGCCGAACATCAAGGCACCAGAGACCAGCAGCGTCGTGGCATGTCGTTTCATATCGCTCTCCTATGACAACGTCTTTTGCAAAGCTTACAACCTAGGGGCTACCTATAGGTCAAGACCCAAACAACAGCCTCTCACTCTCGTTTGACCTATGGGCGGCACTGGGTTCTACGCTAAAGGTTGGACGTTGATCGCAAGACGACAAGGAGGCTGATGATGGCAGCAACGACCCACCACACCGCACAGGTGTATCGGATGAAAACCGCCGAGCACATGTGCCCGTTCGGCTTGAAGACCGTCGACCTGCTCAGGCGCAAAGGCTACGCGGTGGATGACCACACCCTCACCTCACGCGAGGAAATCGACACCTTCAAGGCGCGAGAAGATGTCGATACCACGCCGCAGGTGTATATCGATGGGGAGCGTATCGGCGGCTACGAAGAAGTGCGCGAACACTTGGGTATGAGCGTTCCCAATGCCAAAGAGACTACCTACCGCCCGGTGCTGGCCATTTTTGCCGTCGCGCTATTAATAGGTCTGGCGATGAGCTGGGCAACTCAGGGCACGCTGCTCACGGCGCGCATGCCAGAGTTTGCCGTGGCAACCGCGATGGTGCTGCTGGGCCTGCAGAAGCTGCAGGATATCGAAAGCTTCAGCACCATGTTCCTCAACTACGACCTGCTCGCCCAACGCTACGTGCCCTATAGCTACGTTTACCCCTACGCCGAAACCGCCGCCGGGCTGTTGATGCTGGCTGGCACGCTGATTTGGGTAGCCGCGCCGCTGGCACTGTTCGTCGGCACCGTGGGCGCAGTGTCGGTGTTTAAAGCGGTTTACATCGATAAGCGCGAACTCAAGTGCGCCTGCGTGGGAGGCAACAGCAACGTACCGCTCGGCTTTGTGTCGCTCACTGAAAATCTGGTGATGATCGGCATGGGCTTATGGATGCCATTGCGCCTACTGCTGGGCTAGCGTCGATTAAGAGCGGCTTAGCAGCGCCGTGACGCCCAAGGCCAGCCAGCCGGCCATCAGCAGCAGCCCGCCAATCGGCGTCACGATACCTACGCTCAAACCGGCCAGCGCCATCAGGTAGAGCGAACCGGCAAAGGCCAGTACGCCTAACGCCCATAAGGCGAGTACGACCTGCTGGCCGGGGTGTGAGTAGTGGCTGCGCCAAGCAAGCACCGCCAGCATGGCCAGCGTGTGCCACGCTTGGTAGCGCACGCCGGTTTCCACGATATCCACCATGGCAGCGCTGGTGCGTGCCGCTAACCCGTGGGCGGCGTAAGCCCCCAGCATCACCATGGTTGCCCCTAAAAGCGCCACCACACACCACCACAGCTTGTCGATTCGCTGCACGCCCTACTCCTTTTCACCTATGTTGGCGGCGCATCGCCACCCCGTTAATCATTGAGATATTCACCCCGCTGCATACCTTGCACGGGTCGAAACCGCTACAATAGAGGCCGTTTTGCCTCATCCACCAGGGTGCTTACTGTTTATGTCTACCCCCAATGAGTCGATACAGCTTACGCTCAACGGCGAACCCTACGCCATGACCGCTGGCCTCACCGCTGCTGACTTGGTCGAGCAGCTTGGCCTGGGCGGGCGTCGTATCGCTGTCGAAATCAACGAACAGATTGTGCCCAAGAGCCAACTGGCCGCGACCCCGCTGGCCGCAGGCGACCAGATCGAAGTGGTCCACGCCATTGGCGGCGGCTAGCTGCCGGTGCTTTTTCAAGGAATCGCTATGACGCAACTGACTGATACACCGTTCACCATTGCCGGACGTGATTTTAGCTCCCGCCTGTTAGTGGGTACCGGCAAGTACAAAGACTTTACCGAAACCGGTGCTGCCATTGCCCAGAGCGGTGCCGAAATCGTCACCTTTGCCGTGCGCCGTACCAACCTTGGCCAAGATGCCGATGCGCCGAACCTGCTCGACGTCATCTCGCCCAGGCAGTACACCCTGTTGCCCAATACCGCTGGCTGCTACAACGCGAAAGATGCCGTGCGCACCTGCCGCTTGGCCCGCGAACTGCTGGACGGCCACAACCTCGTCAAGCTGGAAGTGCTCGGCGATGACCATACGCTCTACCCCAACGTGGTCGAGACGCTCAAAGCTGCCGAGACCCTGCTGGCCGACGGTTTCGACGTGATGGTGTACACCAGCGATGACCCGATTGTGGCACGCGAGCTGGAAGCCATGGGCTGCTGCGCCATCATGCCGCTGGGCTCATTGATTGGCTCGGGCCACGGCATTCAAAACCCGCATAACGTTCGCCTCATCGTAGAGCAGAGCAGCGTGCCGGTCCTGGTGGATGCAGGCATTGGTACGGCCTCCGATGCCGCCATGGCCATGGAGCTTGGCTGCGACGGCGTGCTGCTCAACAGCGCCATTGCCCACGCCCGCGACCCGCTGCGCATGGCCAACGCCATGAAGCTCGCCGTCGAGGCTGGCCGCGATGCGTTCTTGGCAGGCCGCATGCCGCGCCGCCAAAGCGCCGACCCCTCTTCGCCTTTTGCAGGCCGAATCAACGGCTGATACAGAGACACCATGACCGATACGAACGACACCGCGCCCGAGAGCAACACCACCGGCCCCGAAAGTGCCGATGCGCCGCTGCACCGCCGTGGCATTAAAAGCTATGTGATTCGCGCCGGGCGCATGACCCAAGCCCAACAACGCGGCCTGGAAGACGTATGGCCGCGCCTGGGGCTGACCATTGCCGATGGTCGCCAGGATTTAGACGCCCTGTTCGGCCGCCAAGCCCCCCGCGTGGTGGAAATTGGCTTTGGTATGGGTAACTCGCTGATCGAGCAGGCTGAAACTCATCCCGATACCGACTTTATCGGCATCGAAGTGCACGCCCCCGGCGTTGGTAAACTGCTCGATGAAGTGGATAAACGCGGCCTGACCAACCTGCGCGTTTACCGTGAAGACGCCCTGGCGGTACTGGAGCAGTGTCTGCCCGAAGGCTCGCTGACCACACTGCAGCTATTCTTCCCCGACCCGTGGCCGAAGAAGAAGCACCACAAGCGGCGCATTGTCCAGCCTGCGTTCGTGGAGCTGATTCGCACGCGCCTCAAGCCCGGCGGCACGTTCCACATGGCCACCGATTGGGAAGCCTACGCCGAGTGGATGGCGGAAGTGATGGAAGCCGCCCCCGGCTACGCCAACACCGCTACCGCCGAGACCGCGCCTTACGTGCCCCGCCCGGCTTTCCGACCGCTCACCAAGTTTGAAGCCCGCGGTGAAAAGCTCGGCCACGGCGTGTGGGATCTGATTTACCGGCGGGAAGCGTAA
>NZ_JAMZBE010000041.1:0-26296 GCF_024158645.1 Halomonas sp. 707B3 | reverse complement strand
GAACAAACCGAGCGCGCAAACCGCCACCATTCGTGAAATTGCCCGGCGCGCCGAGGTATCGATTGCCTCGGTAAGCCGGGCGCTGAACGGCAAGCCGGGGATCAGCGACGCGCTGCGCGACAAGATTCTCACCATCAGCCGCGAAGTAGCCTATCAGCCCAGCGCGGCGGCGCGGCAGCTCATCAGCGGCAAAGCCGCCGTCGTAGGAATCTCCCTTGGGCGGCAGGATATCGAACTGCGCCCTTACTATATTCTGCTCTATCAGCACTTAACCGTCGCGCTGCACCAGCAGGGCATGGTGCCGATCTTTTTCCACCATGACCAAACCCATGAGCTGCCCGAACGGGCGGGCGCGGCGATTTTGTTAGGGGAAACGGGAGAGGATGAGCGCCCAGGCGTACTGCGTGCGGCGGGCATACCGTTTGTGCGCATTGGCAATGCGGGGGAAGGCTTTTCGGTGGCTCCGGACGATGTCTCGGGGCTATACCAGATCACTCAGCATCTGATTCAACAAGGGCGAACGCGGATTGCCTTCGTGGGCGGAGAGTTGGACGTACCGCGCCCCCACAGCCGCCTTTCCGGTTACCAGCAAGCGATGGCAGAGGCAGCGCTAAGCGAGCAGCTACTGAGCCTGCCCCATCGGTTTACTTCCGACTCCCTGACCAGCTACCGCTACCTTAACCGTATTCTCAACCATTACGATCCACTACCGTTCGATGCGCTGGTCTGCGCCACCGACGAGCTGGCGCTCGGCTGTGTCGCCGCGCTCGAAGATCGCGATATTCGCGTACCTGAAGACGTGGCCGTTACCGGCTTTGATGACCTGCCCACCTTGGCCACGGGTTTAACTACGGTGCGCCAGGATATTGCGGCCATTGCGGCGATGAGTGTTGAGCTATTGAGCGAAGCGCTGGCGGGAAAAGCGCCCCGGCACGTGTCGCTGCCGGTGGCGCTGGTGTTGCGAGAAACCTCTTAACGGCTTGGCAACTGCTCTGGGCCGAAGGCATCGGGCAGCAGGCTGTCCATGGTGTAGGTTTTTAGCACGTCACCCTGCTTGGAGAGCACCATGATTTGCGTGCTGGGGGTGGCGAACTCGCGAATGCGCTGGCGGCAGTCGCCGCAGGGCGTGCAGAGATGCTCGCCAGGACCCATCACGTACACCTTGGCAAGTTCGCGCTGGCCAGCGGTAATCATGGCAGAGATGGCCGAGGCTTCGGCGCATAGCCCTTTGTAGTGGGCCACTTCCACGTTACTACCGGCAAACTGCTGTCCATCCGGGCACTCCATGACGGCAGCGACCGGGTGGTTGGAGTAGGGCGCGTAGGCGTTGCCCAGGGTGGTCAACAGCGTGTCTACCAATGCCTGATCCGCTTGGCTCATGGCGTTATCCTCTCAGTGTGCGCTTGATTCCAAGCGATTAAGCGTTGGCAGCGTCGTCGCGCAGAACGGTGTCGAGCGCAATCACCATCATGTCGTTGAAGGTGGTTTGACGGTCGGCGCTGGAGAGCGAGTCGCCTTTCAGAATGTGGTCAGACACGGTGCAGATGGTCAGTGCGCGGGCACCGAACTCGGCTGCCACGCCGTACAGGCCAGCGGCTTCCATCTCAACGCCGACGATGCCGTAGCGCTTCATCAGCTCAGCCATATCGGTTTGCGGGTTGTAGAACAGGTCCGCAGAGAAGATGTTGCCGACTTTGACCGGCACGTTCTGCGCTTTGGCGGCCGCAACGGCGTGGCTGGTCAGCTCGAAATCGGCGATGGCAGCGAAGTCGTGGTCGTTGAAGCGCATGCGGTTCACTTTGGAGTCGGTGCAGGCGCCCATGCCAATCACCACGTCGCGCACGTTGACATCGTCGCGTACCGCGCCGCAGGAGCCGACGCGAATGATCGACTTCACGCCGTAATCGGTAATCAGCTCTTTGGCGTAAATGGAGACGGAAGGGATGCCCATACCGTGGCCCATTACGGAAATCTCGCGGCCTTTGTAGGTGCCGGTGTAGCCGAACATGCTGCGCACGTCGTTCACTTGGCGCACGTTCTCCAGGTACGTATCCGCGATGTACTTGGCGCGCAGCGGGTCGCCGGGCATCAGTACGGTATCGGCGAAATCGCCCTTCTCGGCATTGATATGTGGGGTAGCCATGGAACACTCCTCTCTAAAAAATGTTTGGCCTGAATAACCCAATCAGTGGCATTCAGGCCGTGCACATCAGCGTGCTAGTGGGGTTGTCGGCCTTTACGCCGCGTTCGGTAAAAAGCTCTCGCCATCGGCCATGGCGTCTACGGCGAAGAACGCCGCAAGGGTTTGGCCAATGTCGGCGAAGGTGCCGCGCTCGCCCAGCGGGCCGGGGGCGAAACCTGCGCCGCGTACCATGATCGGCACGTATTCGCGGGTGTGCTCGGTGCCTTCCCAACTAGGGTCGCAGCCGTGGTCGGCGGTGAGCAGCAGCAGGTCGTCGTCGTTGAGGGCGGCGAGCAGCTCCGGCAGGCGAGCATCGAAGTGCTCCAGCGCGGCAGCGTAGCCCGGAACGTCCCGGCGGTGGCCATAGACCGAATCGAAATCCACGAAGTTGGTCATGATCATGGTCGGGCGGTCGCTGGTTTCGTTGGCGGTGCGCGCCACTTCAGCCAGGGTGGCTTCCATCAGCGCGTCGTGGCCGCTGGCTTTGACCTTGTGGGTAATGCCGCAGTGGGCGTAGATGTCGGCGATCTTGCCAATCGACACCACTTCACCACCGGCGTCGGCGAGCTTTTGCAGCACGGTGGGGCTGGGCGGCTCAACGCTGTAGTCGCGGCGGTTGCCGGTGCGGGCAAAGCTTTCGCGGTCGTCGCCGATAAACGGGCGGGCGATCACACGGCCAATGTTGTAGGGCTCCAGCAGTTCGCGAACGGTTTCGCACAGCTTGTAGAGGCGCTCTAGGTCAAAGTGCTCTTCGTGGGCGGCAATCTGGAACACGGAGTCCGCCGAGGTGTACACGATGGGTTTGCCGGTGGCGATATGTTCTTCGCCCAGGCGGGCAATGATTTCGGTGCCCGAGGCGTGGCAGTTGCCGATTACGCCGGGCAGGTCTGCCTGCTCGACGATGCTGTCCAACAGCACTTGAGGAAAACTATCGGTTTTGTCACTGAAGTAACCCCAGTCGAAGCGCACTGGCACACCGGCAATTTCCCAGTGGCCGGAAGGGGTGTCTTTCCCGCTGGAGATCTCTTTGGCGTGGGCGTAAGCGCCGTTCAACTGCTCGGGCAGGCTGACGCCTTCCGCCACGCTACCGGTGGCATCCCGGTGGGCGTGGAACAGGCCGAGCGCGGCCATATTGGGGAGCTTCAACGGGCCGGAACGCTCGGCGGTATCTGCTTCGCCCCGGGCGCAAGCAGCGGCGATGTGGCCTAGGGTGTCGGCACCCTGGTCGCCAAAGGTCGCGGCATCAGGCGCGCTACCGATTCCAAAAGAGTCGAGTACTAAGACAACGGCACGGCGCATTAGGCTTCTCCTCGGAAGGTCTCTTGCAGCAGTGTGTCGGCGGTGGCTTCAGCGTCACCGATGGTGACCGCCGCACGTAGCTGGGCGGCGGCGCGGGCGGCGGCCTCTTCGGTGCGGGCGTGAACAATAGCCAGCGGACGCTGGCTATCCACATGGTCGCCGATCTCGACGATATCGCTAAAGCCAACGCTGTGATCGACGCTGGCGTCGTTACGCAGGCGGCCACCGCCCAGTTCCACCACGCTCATGCCCACGGCGCGGGTATCGAAGCGCTGGACGATGCCGCTCTGTTCGGGGTACACCGCTTGAATCACCGGGGCGGTGGCCAGGTAGCTGTCCGAGCGCTCCATAAAGTCGGCAGGGCCGCCCAGTTCGCGCACCATGCGGGCGAAGACTTCCGCCGCCGCGCCAGAGGTGAGCGCTTTATCCAACTTGGTGAGGGCTTCTTCGCGGCTGGCGACGAGTTTGCCTACAATCAGCATCTCAACGGCGAGTTCACGAGTGACCTGCATCACGCGGCTGTTGGAGCGCTCGCCGCGCAGTAGCGCCAGGGTTTCGACGATTTCTACCGCGTTACCGGCACAGGGGGCCAGCGGCTGGCTCATATCGGTGAGCAGCGCGGTGGTGGGAGTGCCCGCTTGGGTCGCGACGTTGGCGATACTTTTCGCCAGCACGCGGGATTTTTCCGGGGTGGGCATGAACGCGCCGCTGCCGACCTTAACGTCCATCACCAGAGCATCCAGGCCAGAGGCTAGCTTTTTACCCAGGATGGAAGCGGTAATCAGCGGAATGGATTCCACGGTGGCGGTCACGTCGCGCACGCCGTAGATGCGTTTATCCGCAGGGGCGAGGTTGCCGGTTTGGCCGATGATCGCCACGCCGGTGGATTTTACGACATCGCTGAAGCGCTCGGGCGCGGGGTAGGGGTCGTAGCCGGGGATTGATTCCAGCTTATCCAGCGTGCCGCCGGTGTGGCCCAGGCCGCGGCCAGAAATCATCGGCACAAACGCGCCGCAGGCGGCGACCCAGGGGCCGAGCACCAGCGATACCAAGTCACCCACGCCGCCAGTGGAGTGTTTGTCTACAATCGGGCCGGGCAGGTTGAGCGAATCCCACTGCATAACGTGGCCAGAGTCCCGCGTGGCGGTGGTCAGTGCCACGACTTCTTCGCGGCTCATGCCGTTTAAAAACACCGACATGGTGAAGGCGCCAATCTGCGCGTCGCTGATGCGGTCGTCGGCGATGCCCTGTACGAAGGCTTTGATCTCTTCAGCGGGCAGCGGCTGGCCGTCGCGCTTCAGGCGAATCAGTTCTTGGGGGAGCAGGGAGTGGTGAGAAGCGTTAGACGGCATTTAGTAGCCTCCATTCGTCACGGCATCAGCATTGCCGTTTAGCGTGTTCAATAAGTTATTTAGCAGGCTGGATGCACCGAACCGGAAGTGATCGGGCGTCACCCACTGCGGGCCCATAATGTCAGCGGCCAGCGCGAGGTACTCGGCGGCGTCTTCAGCGCTGCGTACGCCACCTGCGGCTTTGAAGCCAACGTCTTTGCCGCTGGCTTTGATCGCCTTGAGCATAATCTCGGCGGCTTCCAGGGTAGCGTTCACCGGCACTTTGCCAGTGGAGGTCTTGATGAAGTCCGCGCCACCTTCAATGGCCAGCTCGCTAGCGCGTTGGATAAGCGCAGGCTCTTTGAGTTCGCCAGATTCAATGATGACTTTTAGCTGGGCTTGTCCGCCGCAGGCGGCTTTACACATTTCTACCAGCTCGCGGCCGGTCTCTTCGTCGCCTGCCATTAGCGCGCGGTAGGGGAACACTACGTCGACTTCGTGAGCGCCAGACGCCACGGCTTCGCGGGTTTCACGGGCAGCGCCCATGATGTCGTCGCCGCCGTGGGGGAAGTTGGTCACGGTAGCGATTTTGACCTGACCATCCAGCTTGTGGGCGCTAAGCGCGCGGGCAGCGGTGACGATGAACTGCGGATAAACGCAAACCGCCGCCGGGTTGCCGAACGGCGTCTTCACCTGCTGGCACAGCGATTCGATCACGCTGTCGGTGTCGCTGTCGTTCAGGCTGGTCAAATCCATCAGCGTCAACGCTTGGCGAGCGGCTTGGGTGAGTTGAGCTTGAGTGAACTGGGGGGAGGCAGTCGCGTTCATGAAATTCTCGCAAATCAATAAAAGACAAAACGGGCACTGCGAAAACATAGCAGCGCCCGTTGCATGGTGTCGTACTCGCTGCGTTAAGCCGTCAGGTTGCCCAGCGCAATAAAGAAGCCAGCAATGGATGCCGACATCAAGTTAGAGAGCGTACCGGCCAAAACGGCTTTCACACCGAAGCGGGCAATCTCTTTGCGACGCGTGGGCGCAATGCTACCCAAGCCGCCCAGCAGAATCGCAATGGACGACAGGTTGGCAAAGCCACACAGTGCAAAGGAGAGAATCGCCATGGTGTGCGGGGTCATCATCTGACCTGTAGCCGCCACCACCTGTTCCCCATCGATGTAGGGGGCGAGGTTGATATAGGCCACGAACTCGTTGACCACTAGCTTCTGGCCGATGAAAGAACCCGCCAGCGTCGCTTCTGCCCAGGGCACGCCTAGCAGGAATGCCAGCGGTGCAAACAGCCAGCCGAGAATCAGTTCAAGGCTCAGCGATTCAAAGCCAAACCAGCCGCCAACGCCGCCTAAAATGCCGTTAACCAGCGCGATTAAACCGATAAACGCAAGCAACATCGCACCCACGTTGGCCGCCAGCATCAGGCCAGAAGTCGCACCGGAGGCCGCTGCGTCCAGCACGTTGGTGGGCTTGTCGTCCTGCTCTTTCAGCTCTTCATCAACCTTGGAAACGCTGTCGCTATCTTCGGCGTCCTGGGTTTCCGGCATGATCAGCTTAGCGAACAGCAGGCCGCCTGGCGCCGCCATGAAAGAGGCCGCGACCAAGTACTCCATCGGAATACCCAGCGCCGCGTAGCCCGCCAAAACGGAACCGGCTACCGATGCTAAGCCGCCACACATCACCGCAAATAGCTGCGAAGGCGTCATGCGGGCAATGAACGGACGCACCACCAGCGGTGCTTCGGTTTGGCCGACGAAGATGTTCGCAGTCGCGGAGAGCGATTCGGTACGCGAGGTGCCCAGTGCTTTTTGCAGCGCGCCGCCCAGAATCCGAATGACCCACTGCATGATGCCCAGGTAGTAGAGCACGGCAATCAGCGACGAGAAGAAGATGATGACCGGCAGTACTTTGATAGCAAACACAAAGCCGACGTTTTCCACATCGGCTAGGCCGCCAAACAGGAAGCCGATACCGTCGTTAGCAAACACCAGTACCTGGCTAACACCGGCGGAAATGGTTTGCAGCACCGCCTGGCCGAACGGCACGTAGAGCACGAATGCACCGATACCGGCCTGGATAGCAAAAGCACCCAGTACGGTGCGCAGCCGAATCGACTTGCGGTCATAAGAGAAGATTAGGGCGATGGCCACCAGGGTGACCATACCAACCAAGCTCATGATGAGGGTCATGGAAGTACCTTCGGATCGTGAGGAGTGTGAGCGATTACAGTAAGTTCAACTTCACTGAGTAGATCATCGCGTTTTGATAAGCGTCCGGGGTGCCCAGTTTATTCTCTGAGTAGCGGTACTGCACGCCCGTGGTGATCAGATCGGACGGGTGCCACCACAGGCTCAGCGCACCGTTGGTACCGACGCTGCCTGCTTTGTCGCCCACGTAGTTCTGAGTCAGGTACTCGTCGTCGCGACCGAAGGTCTGCTCGTGCCAGTTGGTCACGCTGAAGTTTTGGTTCAGGGCGGTAAAGTCGTAGCCCGCGACCCAGCCAGCCATAAAGCCGTTCATGCCGGTGTAGCTATTGCTCTGCACTCGCGCGGCACCGATGAACGGTTTGAACCATAGGCCGTTATCAAAGGTTTTGCGATAGCCCAGACCCAGGATTTGGTCCTGCTCCCGAGACTCGTAGCCGTAGTCGCGGAAATCGTACAGGTGGGCGTAAATCGACAGCGGGCTGTCGCCCAGGTAGATGTGCGAGGTCACTTTACCGGCGGTACGGAAGTTGTCTTTACCGCCACTGGCCTGGTCGAACTGATCGTTAGTGGGGTTCTCGAAATCGAAGAAGCCGTAAAATTCGCCCCAGCTAAAGCCGACGCCGCCTTCGATTTCAACGTACGTAAAGTCGCTTTTCGCTGCGTTGCTAGCAGTGCGCGCTTCGGTGCCGTTCGACCAGTCGAGATAGTTGACGGAGACGTTGGCAAACGACCAAAGGCGGTCAAGGGTTTGCGGCTCGGCATCGTCGGCAAACGCAGGGGTTGCCACGGCAGCACTTGCCAGTAAAACGCCAGCGCCAAGCGTGACGAACGAAGAAGAACGAGAGAGGGATAGAGCAGTCATGGAAGCCTCAACAGGGTTGTATCTCGGTGCCAGGGCGGCTGGCATACCGACGTTATGGGTCGTGTGGGCTGGCGTTGATGTTAAAATTATAACATTGAGTGTTATTTTTTTAACGTTGATTTGCAAGTATTGTCACATCAACGTTGTTTAAATGTGATACGCGCATCATGCGCGGATGAAAGGGTGCATTGCAGTAGAAATAATCCAGTGGAAATAAATGAGGGCCTGGCTCAGCATAGAGCGCTTGGAAGGGCTTAATGCTGATAACAAAATGAATCATAAGGAGATGCTGGACATGAATGATCGGAGCGCACAGCGCATGGCGATGTTGCAAGAAGCGTTGGCTAGCGGGGGAACGCTGCATCTTCGCGATGCCGCCGAGCTGTGTGGAGTCTCCGAAATGACCATTCGTCGGGATCTTTCAACGCAACCTTCAGCCATTAGCTTGCTGGGTGGGCGGCTAGTGATGGCAAGCTACCCCGGCGTGACGCCGGTATACGACCTTACTGAGCAGCAATCGAGCCACTATCAGGTCAAACAGCGTCTTTGCCAGCGTGCCGCCAGCTTTATTGAAGAGGGCGATACGCTGTTTATCGACTGCGGCTCAACGCTGATTCCGCTGCTCAGCCAGCTAAGCCACTTCCGCGAATTAACCGTAGTGACCTACGCGCTGAATGTGGCTAACGCGGTGGCAGTCTTGCCGAATGTGCGTTTGGTGTTACTCGGCGGGCTTTTTTACGCTTCCTCTCAATCGTTTGGTAGCGACGGCATGGGCGCGGCCATCGAGCGTTTGGGCATCAACAAAGCGCTGATTTCTGCCGCTGGGGTGGATTGCGAGCGGGGAGTAAGCTGCTTTCATTTTCATGAAGTCGGGCCTAAGCAGGCGGCGATTGCCACCGCGATGCAGCGGCTGTTGATTGTCGATGCCAGCAAGTTTGGCGTGGTGCGCCCGGCCTATTTTGCCTCGCTGGAGGATTTCGATATTGTCGTCACCGACGATGAGCGTGCCCCTGGCTTGTTAGAGCGCCACCCGCTGCCCACGCTGAGCATCTCGCTCGCCTAACAACAGCCACTGCTCAGCCACTACTCCCCAGTGCCCTGTGCCCAAACGGGTGCGCAGGGTGCGGCATAACGTCTCTTTCTGATTGACCGAGATCAATAGAAAATACTTTAGTCTTAGTTGATGCACGCAACGTGCACGGTTAAGGCTCGCCACTAACCCCATGAGGTGGCGCATATTTTTCCCGGAGCAACGTAGTCATACTCACTGTTTTGGGAAAAGTATGGGGTGATAGTTAGCTTGCTACTTAGCTGGCTAGTTAGCCAGCCAAGCAGTGAGCTGTTTTAGACAACTCTCTGATGAGATCACACCATGCAACTACCTACCCACTGGCGCAGGCGAGGCACTTTTGTGCTCGTCGTATTGTGCTTGCTGTTAACGGGCTGCAGTTCTGCATTGCTGGATCCCAAGGGGCAGATTGGCGTTGAGCAACGCTCGCTGATTCTGACCTCCTTTGGGCTGATGCTGATTGTGGTCATTCCGGTGATTGTGATGACGCTGCTGTTTGGCTGGCGCTACCGGCGCAGCAATAGCGTTGCCAAGTACCTGCCGGACTGGGCGCACTCCAATGCCATTGAAGCTGCCGTCTGGACCGTTCCCTGCTTAATCATTGCCGTTCTGGCCTTCCTCACCTTTAAAACCTCCCACAGCCTGGACCCCCACAAGCCGATTGAAGGCAGCGTGGAACCCATGGAGATCCAAGCCGTCGCGCTGGATTGGAAGTGGCTGTTCATCTACCCCGAACAGGGCATTGCCAGCGTCAATGAACTGGCGTTCCCGGTGGATACCCCTGTGCGCTTCCGAGTGAGTTCTGGCTCGGTGATGAACGCATTCTTCATTCCACGCTTAGGCAGCCAGATTTACGCCATGGCGGGCATGGATAACGACGTTCACCTGATTGCCGATGAAGAGGGCGTCTACCCCGGCCGTTCCACTAACTACAGTGGCGCTGGCTTCTCTGGGATGACCTTCGATGCCCACGTCACCTCACCGGCGGAATTCGATGCCTGGGTGGAAAACGTGCGCACAGCCGATGACACCCTGACCTTCCCGGACGGTTACGAAGCCTTGGCGCAGCCGACCGAGTATCACCCGGTGGAGTACTTCTCGGCGGTCACGCCTGAGCTGTATGAGTCGATTGTCAGCAGCTTCCACGGCGGTGAAGGCAGCGGGCACGGTGGCCATTCGAGTCACGGTGACGCCATCAGTGATGCCCACGATAGCCACGGTGAATCCAGCGAGCTAGAGAGCGCCAGCGCGTCTCAACAGCAGGCCGCGATCGGCCACGTTACCAATCAGCATGCAGGTGATGACCACGCCATGGGCGGCCATCCCACAAGCGTTGAAGCGGGGGGTTAAGCATGTTTGGAAAACTCACGTTAGAAGCAATTCCGTATCACGAACCGATCATTATGGTCGTTGCTGTCTTTATGGCGATCGGGGGTGCCGCGCTACTTGGCGCATTGACGTATTACCGTAAGTGGGGTTGGCTGTGGAACGAGTGGTTTACCTCCGTTGACCACAAAAAGCTCGGCATTATGTACTTTGTGGTGGCCTTGGTAATGCTGCTTCGCGGCTTTGCCGATGCGATCATGATGCGTACCCAATTGGCCATGGCGGCCGGTGGGGCCGCAGGTTATCTCCCTCCTGAACACTACGATCAGATCTTTACCGCCCACGGCGTAATCATGATCTTTTTCGTTGCGATGCCCATGGTCATCGGCCTGATGAACCTGGTGGTGCCGCTGCAAATCGGCGCTCGCGACGTTGCTTTCCCGTTTTTGAATAACCTGAGTTTCTGGCTGTTCGCTGTCTCAGCTATTTTGGTCAATATTTCCCTTGTGGTAGGGGAGTTCGCCAAAACCGGCTGGCTCGCTTATGCTCCTTTATCGGGGATAGAGTTTAGCCCTGGGGTGGGGGTCGATTACTGGATATGGGCACTGCAAATATCCGGGATAGGTACCACGCTCACCGGCATCAACTTCTTCGTTACCATTCTAAAAATGCGCACCAAAGGCATGACCCTGTTCCGCATGCCGATTTTTACCTGGACGTCGCTGTGCGCCAACGTCCTGATTATTGCCTCGTTCCCGATTCTGACCGCGACCATCGCGCTGCTAACGCTTGACCGCTACTTCGGTATGCACTTCTTCACCAATGACTTTGGCGGCAACATGATGATGTACGTCAACCTCATTTGGGCCTGGGGTCATCCGGAAGTGTACATTCTGATTCTGCCGGCCTTTGGCGTGTTCTCTGAAGTCATCGCCACCTTCGCGCGTAAGCGCCTGTTTGGTTACAAAACCATGGTCTGGGCCACGGTGGCGATCACGCTGCTGTCGTTTATCGTGTGGCTGCATCACTTCTTCACCATGGGTGCTGGCGCCAACGTGAACGCCTTCTTCGGCATTATGACGATGATCATTGCCATCCCCACCGGGGTGAAGGTCTTCAACTGGCTGTTTACCATCTTCCGCGGCAGTCTAGAGCTGACCTCGCCGGTGCTGTGGACCCTGGGCTTCATCATCACCTTTACCCTAGGCGGTATGACCGGCGTGATGCTGGCGCTACCGGCGGCCAACTTCGTGCTGCACAACAGCCTGTTCGTGATTGCCCACTTCCACAACGTGATTATTGGCGGCGTGGTATTCGGCATGATGGCGGGCCTGACCTACTGGTTCCCCAAAGCGTTCGGCTTCACGCTGAGCGAGAAGTGGGGCAAGCGCTCGTTCTGGTGCTGGTTCATCGGCTTCTACGTCGCGTTCATGCCGCTCTACGTGCTGAGCTTCTTCGGTGCCGTGCGCCGTATGCAGTCTTATGCGAATCCTGAGTGGCAACCCTGGATGATTCTGGCTTGGGTAGGTGCCGTGATCATCATGATGGGTATTGCCTGCACCATTATTCAGTTCTGGGTCAGCATCCGCGACCGCAAGCTGAATGCCGACCTAACCGGCGACCCCTGGGATGGCCGCACGCTGGAGTGGTCGACCTCTTCTCCTGCGCCGTTCTACAACTTTGCTCGCTCGCCGGAAGTGGGTGATATCGACAGCTTCTGGTCGCAAAAGCAGCGTAGCAACGAGCAGTTAGATGACGCGCCCTACACCAATATTCATATGCCCCGTAATACGGTGGCGGGTCCGGTGATTAGCTTCTTCGCGCTGATTCTGGGCTTTGCGCTGGTGTGGCATATCTGGTGGCTGGCAGCCTTTGGCGCATTGGGCGTTGTCGTCAGTTTCATCGCCCGTGTATTCAACGAAGATATCGACTACTACGTGCCCGCCGCCGAAGTGGCGCGCATTGAGCGCGAACACGAGAAGCGCAAAACCTCTGCGCCGAGCAGCGCAGCGTCTGATCGTGAACAGACCAACTATGTGGAGGCACGAGCGTAATGGCCACCGATACTTTACACCACGGCGCAACGCCTGAGCCCCATGAGCACCACGACACCACGGGCACCAAACTGTTTGGTTTCTGGGTGTATTTGATGAGTGACTTAGTGATTTTTGGGTCGCTATTTGCCACCTACGCCGTGCTGATGAAAGGCACGGCCGCCGGGCCAACGGCGGCGGATATTTTTGAGCTGCCCTTTGTACTGGTGGAAACCTTCCTGCTGCTGTTCAGTAGTTTCACCTTTGGTATGGGCGTGCTGGCGATGAACGCCGAGCGCCTAGGCCAGGTAAAAGCATGGCTGGGAATCACCTTCCTACTAGGCGCGGCCTTTGTGGGTATGGAAGTGTACGAGTTTCAGCATCTGATTCATCAGGGCTACGGCCCTGATCAGAGCGCGTTTCTCTCGTCATTCTTTACCCTAGTGGGTACTCACGGCCTGCACGTCACCGTGGGTTTAGTGTGGATCCTGGTCATGTTGGTGCAGCTCTCAACCAAAGGCATTACGCCCATGACACGCCCGCGTATTCTGTGCCTTAGCCTGTTCTGGCACTTCCTGGATATCGTGTGGATCTGCGTGTTCTCGTTCGTTTACCTGATGGGGGTACTGTGACATGAGCCATTCATCATCACCTTCAGCCGAACATTCAACGACTTCCCACGGAAGCGTTAAATCGTATGTTACTGGGCTTCTGCTATCTTTAGTGCTAACCGTGATTCCGTTCGCGGTCGTTATGGGCGGTGCGTTCAGTACCGCCACGACGGTGGTGGTCATCGCTGTAACAGCCGTGCTGCAGATTTTGGTTCAGCTGGTCATGTTTATGCATATGAATACCAAAGCCGACGAGGGCTGGAATGTTATGTCCTTCGTTTTCACACTGACGATACTCGTCCTGGTGGTAGGGGGCTCGTTATGGATCATGCAGCATCTGCATCTCAACATGATGATCGGCTGAACGTGGCACCAAGCCGCTGGCGCGATCTGCTGGCGCTCACCAAGCCGGGGATTATTGGTGGCAACCTGATTGCGACCCTGGGCGGCTACTTTTTAGCCGCTCACGGCACCTTCGATTGGGTCACCTTTGCCTCGGTGATGATGGGCATTGCCCTGGTGATTGCCTCGGGCTGTGCCTGCAACAACGTCATCGACCGGGATATTGATGCACTGATGGCGCGTACGCGCCATCGCCCGCTAGCCAAGGGGCGCATCTCGATCACCCAGGCGCTGGGGATTTCAGCGCTGTTGGGGGTTGCAGGCGTGGTCTGTTTGGCGCTGGGTACCAACGGCTTAACGGTGGCGCTGGCGGTAATCGGTTGGGGCGTGTATGTGGGAGTGTATAGCCTCTATATGAAGCGCCACTCCGAGTATGGCACGCTGGTAGGCAGCCTTTCCGGTGCGATGCCGCCGGTAGTGGGCTACTGCGCGGTGACCGGGCAGTTCGACAGCGGCGCGTTTATGCTGCTGGTGATTTTCTGCCTGTGGCAGATGCCGCACTCCTACGCTATCGCGATTTTCCGCTATGCGGATTACCGCCGGGCATCCATCCCGGTGCTGCCGGTGGTGCACGGCATTAAGCGGGCCAAGCACCACATTCTGGGCTATATCGTGGCGTTTATTCCTGCGTCACTGGCGCTGGTACTGGCCAGCCAAGCAGGCGCAGGCTACCTGTGTGTAGCGCTCACCATGGGCGGCTACTGGCTTTATCTGGCGCTATGCGGCTACCGGTTAGAGGATGACGTGCGCTGGGCGAAGAAGGTGTTCGGCGTGTCTATTCTGACCATAACTGCGATGAGCTTAGTGATGGTGCTGGAAGCGATGGTGCCCATGTGGGCGTGATACATCCCAACGATTCAACCTGACGCAAAACCTAAAACGCCCCGAACAGTTCACTGTTCGGGGCGTTGCTTTTAGCTCGTATAGAATGCGGCGAGGGCCTAACCTTCCCGCTGGCTGGCCTGAATCGCGGTGAGAGCGATGGTGTAGACGATGTCGTCCACCAGCGCGCCGCGGGAGAGGTCGTTCACCGGCTTGTTCAGACCCTGCAGCATCGGGCCAACGCTCACCACGCGGGCGCTCCGCTGTACTGCTTTGTAGGTGGTGTTGCCGGTGTTGAGGTCGGGGAACACAAACACGGTGGCCTTGCCCGCCACGGGGGAGTCGGGGGCTTTCTGCTTGCCCACGCTCTCGATGGCGGCGGCGTCGTACTGCAGCGGGCCGTCGATGGCCAGATGCGGCGCGCGCTCTTTGGCGATGCGGGTGGCTTCGCGCACTTTATCCACATCCGCGCCGGTGCCGGAGTCGCCGGTGGAGTAGCTGATCATCGCCACGCGCGGCTCGATGCCAAACGCCTCGGCAGAGCGAGCGCTCTGTAGGGCGATCTCTGCCAGGGTTTCGGCGTCCGGGTCTGGGTTCACCGCGCAGTCGCCGTACACCACCACCTGTTCCGGCAGCAGCATAAAGAAGATCGATGACACCTGATTGTACTCAGGGGCCGTTTTGATCAGCTGAAACGCCGGGCGAACGGTGTTGGCGGTGGTGTGAACCGCGCCGGACACCAGGCCATCCACTTCATCGAGCTGCAGCATCATGGTGCCCAGCACCACGTTATCCTGAAGCTGTGCTTCGGCGGTCAGCTCGTTGAGCTTGCCGCGACGACGCTCCACCATCGGGCCAATGTAGCTGGCGCGGGTGCTTTCCGGGTCGATGATGGTCAGCGCATCGGGCAGTGTAAGGCCACGGTGATGGGCGACGCTCTCGATATCTTCCCGTTTGCCCAACAGCACGCAGTCGGCAATGCCACGACGCTGGCAGATGATTGCCGCTTCGATGGTGCGCGGCTCGTCGCCTTCCGGCAGCACGATGCGCTTTTTGGCCTGCTGAGCGAGCTTCACCAACTGGTGGCGGAACGCCGAGGGCGAGAGGCGGCGGGTGTAGCCACGGCTCAGCTTGGCTTTCAGCCACTCTAAATCCATGTGGGCAGCCACGTAGCGGGCCACCTGCTCGGCGCGCTCGAAGTCATCCATGGGGATTTCAGTGCTGAGCTGGCTCAGGTTCTGCGCCGTGGTCAGGCTGTCGGTTTCTACCGCCAGCACCGGCAAGCCGGTTTTCAGCGCTGGGCGGCACATCTCGATCATGCCCTCGTTGGGCAAGAAACCGTTGGTGAGCAAAACGCCCGCCAGCTGGGTGCCGTTCATGGTGGCCAGCGCGGAGGCCAGCACCACATCGTCACGGTCGCCGGAGGCCACGACCAAGCTGCCCGGGGTGAAGATATGCAGCGCATTGGCCGCACTTCGGGCGCACAGGCTGGTAGATAGCACGCGGCGGCTGGCGGCTTCGCCTTCGTTGAGCATCTTGGCATTCAGCGCCCGGGCCACGTCCAGCGTGCGCGGGGCACTCAGAGTTTTGCTGTAAGGCACTACGCCAATCAGGTGGAAGCGGTCGGTGGCCAGCGCCGGGGAGTAGCGGCGCAGCTCGTTGAGCACCGGCTCTTCCAGCTGCGGTTTGATGGTGCCCGGCGCGGCCGAAAGGTCATCTTCCTGGCCGTAGGGCAGGTTCTTCATGCGCATCAGAATGCCGCCCAAGGTGCGGCTAGAGCTAACGCCGCCAAAACTGCGGGCGTGCATATCCAACTCTTCGGCCAGCGCCTGGGGTTCGTTGAGATCCCCGGTGCCCACCAGAATGATTCGCGCGTTTAGCGCATGCGCGAGCTGCGCATTGGTTTGGGTAGCGTAGGTGGTGTGCTGGGTCGGCACCACGCCTTCCACCACGATCAGATCCAGCGCGCTGCCGTCTCGGTAGGCCTGCTGCACCACCTGCTCGTAGAGCTCGATGACGTTTTCCATCAGCTCGTCGGTTTGGTCGTCGCGCAGCAGCCGCTCTAGGCGGGCCTGGGAAATGGGCGAGGGCGGGCGCTGGCTTAGCGTGCGCGATACCAGCGCCGTGGAACGATCCAGGCCGGGGCCGTTCAACTCGTTCTGCATGAACGGCTTTAAAAAACCGGCTTTCAAGCCGATGGTGTCGAGCGCTTGAATCAAACCAAGGCAAGCGGACGTTAGCCCGGCACCGACGTTGGTGGGTACCAGGAGAATGGCTTGGGGTTGCTCGGGGGAGCTGTTCATTCAGGGGTCTCCACGCAGTGGCGGGTTTCCATGGCAATGCGGCCCTCTTCATCGGTGGGGATCACCCACACTTCCGGGCCTTGATGACCAGCGCTATCCAGCTTGCCCTCTTTACCGCGAATGGTGGCTTCGTTGGCCGCTTCATCTAAGCTGAAACCAAAGTGGGGCAGCAGGGCCAGCACTTCACGACGTACGATAGGCGAGTTTTCGCCAATGCCTCCGGTGAAGATCACGCCATCAAGCGTAGGCAGTGCACAGGAGAGCGCGGCCAGCGACTTGGCGATGCGGTAGCAGAACACGTCCAGCGCCAACTTGGCGCCAGGGTGCCCGGCCATGGCTTGGTCTTCTACTTCGCGCATATCGTTGGTCAGGCCGGAAAGCCCCAGCAGGCCGCTCTGCTTGTTCAGTACGTTATCGATTTCATCTAGCGACCAACCTAACTGGCGGTGCAGATGCGCATGCAGGCCGGGGTCAACGTCGCCGCTGCGGGTGCCCATCACCAAGCCTTCCAGCGGGGTAAGGCCCATGCTGGTATCCAGGCTCTGGTTGTTCCACACCGCCGCGGTAGAGCAGCCGTTGCCCAGGTGAGCGGTCAGCCAGCCGCCTGCACCACGGCTGCTCAGCTCGCCAGCGCGCTGGCTAACAAAGGCGTGGCTAGTGCCGTGGAAACCGTAGCGGCGAATGCCGTGCTCGGTGTAAAGCGCTTCTGGCAGTGCGTAGCGGTAGGCGCGGGGTGGCAGCGTTTGGTGGAAGGCGGTATCGAACACGGCTACTTGCGGCAGTTCTGGAAATACCTTGCGGGTAGCGGCAATGCCCGCCAGGTTGGCCGGGTTATGCAGCGGTGCTAAAGCAGCGGTGGTTTCGATGGCGTCGATGACGCTGTCATCAATGAGTGCCGCCTGGGTGAAGTGCTCGCCGCCATGAACAATCCGGTGGCCCACAGCACCCGGCACGCGGCCTTCCAAGCGCTGAAGAATGGCGTTCAGAGCTTCAGCATGGTCAGCATTGGGTAGCGGCTGGGTAAAGCTCTCACCGGCGCTGTTTTTACCTTTCAAGCGGGCGTCATGGCTGCCTAAGCGTTCAGCTAGCCCGGCTAAGCGCGGTGCCTGCGGATCAGCATCAATCAAAGCGTATTTAATAGAAGAAGAGCCACAGTTAATAACCAGCACCGGTGCGTTCATAACAACCTTTGTAAAGTAGTTAAGAGGTAAAAAGAGTAGACTTTAGTTTAACATGCTGCGACGCGGAAAATCAGCGAAGAATTTCGTTAGCCGTCTATGTAAAATGTCGGCATCCTGTTTCTTATATAACCTATCGTGAGCCGTTCTGTGCCTATGTCCTCAACATCTTCCCCTGCACTGCTACCCCGCCATATCGCTATTATGCTGATGATGACCGTGGCGACCATGTTCGCTGCTAACCACGTCTCAGCCCGTCTGGCGTTTGATAATGGCACAGGGCTGCTACTGGCAGTGTTGATGCGCTCGGGCGTTGCCTGCTTGATTCTGCTGACACTGGTAGTGGTGCAGAAAAAGCGCCTTTGGCTGCCTTCGGGTTCTTGGCCTTGGCAGTTAGTGGTAGGGCTACTGATTACTCTGCAAAGCGTGAGTCTGTACTCCGCTGTGGCGCGTCTGCCGGTCGTGATTGCACTGTTGCTGGTGAACACGTTTCCCATCCAGCTAGCGCTATTGAGCTGGGCACTGGGCGGCCCCAGGCCATCGCTGCGTAGCTGCCTGATTATGGGCACCATTCTGATTGGCCTATTGGTGGTGCTGGATATTCCTAGCTGGATTGCCAACGCCGATGCCATGGGGCCGGAGTGGCTGGCGGGTATCGGTTTTGGGCTACTGGCCGCCTTTGCGTTTGCCTGCGCCCTATGGCTTACCGAGCACCGCTTAGCCGGAGTGGGCAGCACGTTGCGCAGCCTGCTCACCATGCAGACCGTATTTATCGCCATGATTATTGGCGGCCTGGTAGGCGCGGTGCCTGGCGGCATGAGCCTGCCGGATAACAGCACGGGGTGGATGGGGTTAACGCTGCTGGCGCTGCTCTACGGCAGTGCGTTCTCGATTCTGTTTATTTTTGTGCCCCGGCTGAATATGGCGCGCAACGCCCCAGTGATGAATTTCGAGCCAGTGGCCTCGCTGCTCATCGGCTATCTGGTGCTCGGTCAAATGCTTAGCCCCAGCCAGCTGGTAGGTGGCGCGGTGGTGGTAGGGGGGATTGTGGTGTTGAGCTTATCCAGGAGCCGATAAAATTTGCGTTCTACTGAAAGCTGGACCACACTTATCTGCGTAAGGAAACGCTGTTCTTTAACTGAGGTTTAACTTATGAAGATGACCGTATTATCACTCACCTCCGCAGCGCTTCTGGTTGGTGCAGGTACTTTCGCGGCATCAGCTCAAGCCCAGCAATCATTTCAGTACCCACAAGGATATGTGGGCGGTGACGCCATGTTCTGGAGCCTAAACCCTGACCGTGGTTCTTCACGTGATGCCGTTGGGCTGCGTTTGCGCGGTGGCGCTCAATTTAACGACTACTTTGCTGTTGAAGGCCATCTGGGAACCGGCGGTTCTGATGGGGAAGCCGAACTAGATTACATAGCAGGTGCTTATGCAAAAGGGATTGTTCCTGTGGCGCCTAATATACGCCTTTATGGTTTGGCGGGTTTCACTGAGGTTGATATCAACAGTGATCGTGAAAGCGGTTTTTCCTACGGTGCGGGTGCAGAAATGGATATCGCACCTAATGTGTCAGTAGGTGCCGATTATATGCGCTACCTAGATAAATCAGCTTATGATTTTGATGTAGCCAGCATAGGTCTGAGTTATCGGTTTTAAAAATTAGTCGCGATAAGTCAATAGTTTATCAAGGGAATACAACCCCGCTGTACTAAGTGAATAGCTTATGCAGCGGGGTTTTTTAATTGTATTTTATATTAAATCTAGTTAGTCTTGTGGCCTTTATTAAAGGCGCCTTAGTGGTGCTATAACGTTAAGGAAACAAGATGAAAGTATCAGCTAAAGCGCTAGCGGTGGCCTCTGCATTGTTAATGAGCGGCGCTGTACACGCACAGTCGTTCGGCGTTGGTTACGACGCAGGCTACCCACAGAGCTATGTGGGGGCAGATGCCATGGCATGGGCATTAGACCTGGATGGTGCGGATGAAAGTTTTGACGCTGTTGGCCTGCGCCTTGTGGCAGGCATGAAATTGGACGAGTACCTAGCCGTTGAGTTTCATGGTGCAACGGGAGGTTCTGACAGCCACTATGGATCAGACATTGAACTGGACTACTTAGTCGGTGGTTATTTAAAAGGAATTGTGCCGTTAGGCAGCAGCGCTCGCTTGTTCGGCTTACTAGGTTATTCTGAAGTGAAACTCACAGAAACAACCGCCTTCGCTAACTACAGCGGCCGCGATGACGATATCTCCTTTGGTGCCGGGGCTGAGTTTGACGTTTCTGACTCCCTCGCCATCAGCGCCGATGCCACCCGTTACCTAAGCCAAGCAGAGTACGACCTGGATGCCTATAGCGTCGGCCTGCGCTATCGCTTCTAAAGAGACGCACTTACGTTGACGTGCTAAATAAAGCACCCTGCTGCTGAGCAAAGGCTCAGGCAGCGGGGTTTTTTACGTTGAGTTTGCCTATTTCTGAGGCTCAGCATAATTCTTCTGAGTCTGGGCCAAATGCTGCATACACGAAGATGGTACCTTCAAAAAAACGATAAACATAAGTAATGGCCAGCGAACAACTTATAACGCTCCATTTATGAGGAAACCATCATGCATAACGTAAATAAAATCGCTTTAGCCGTTGGTCTGAGCATTGGTGTATCAGCATCTGCCGCTGCGGCGGATATGAATTGGCGTATGGCAACGCCTTGGAGTGGTGGCCCGTGGCTTGAGCGCGACGCACAGATGTTTGCAGACCGCGTTAACGAGTTGACGAATGGGAAAATCGCCATCGAAGTCTACCCAGGTGGCACACTGGGTAGCGCGCTGCGTGTTACCAATACTGTTAAATCAGGCGTTGCTCAAGTAAGTCATAACTACATTAACTATGATTACGGCACAGACCCCACGACCGCTTTGCTGGCAGGCCACTCCAGTGGTCTAACACCGGAAGAGTTCATGTTGTGGATGTATGAAGGCGGTGGTGCGGACCTTTACGAAGAATATCGTCGTGAAGTGTTTGATGTTGTAGCATTTCCGTGTGCCATACTTGGCACCGAAATTTTCCTTCACTCTAATAAGCCTGTCAAAACGCTTGAAGACTTCCAGGGCTTGCGGCTGCGTACTTCCGGTGCATGGGCAGAGATTGCTTCTCGCCTAGGGGCATCGACCGTGGTCATGGCGGGTAGTGATATCTATAGCGCCCTTGAGCGTGGCGTTATTGATGCTGCTGAGTGGGGCAGCCCCGAAATGAACCGCCCAACAGGGTTTCAGGAAGTGGCGCAATATGTGATTACGCCTGGCGTTCACCAGTCTGGCGGTTTCCTCGAGTGCCAGGTCAATAGTGACACTTGGGATGAGCTGAGCGAAGAAGACCAGAGCATGCTGCGTCTTGCGGGTAAACTATCGGTTTTCGATACTTGGCTTGCTAGCTCATTCGCTGATCTTGATGCCTATCAAGAGTTGGTTAACGGCCCGAATGAGATTGTAGAGCTAGATCAGTCCTTCATCGATGCCATTTATGAAGAGACAACCAAATGGGAAGATGAGTATGCCGCAGAAAATGAGTGGTTTGCTCGGGTTCTAGAATCTCAGCGTTCCTTTAAAAATGACATGAACAGCTGGTCAGAATATCGCCTGCCCATTGGTGTAATGGCTCGCTAACCGTTGCTGTGTAAATGATCAGAGGGGCCTTACGGGCCTCTCTTTTGTTTGTTGTCTTATGTCTCTCTTATCCGCTGAGATTCCCTCATGAAACTAATCCGATCCATAGAGGCGCTGACCCGCTTTGCTGGTTGGTTGGGCGCACTTCTTGTCCTTCCCTTAATAGGTGCATTAATCATTGAAGTGTTGAGCCGCTATGTAGCTGGTAGGCCAACATTATGGGCCTTTGAAGTTAGCTACATGGTCATGGGTGCAATGTTTATGCTGGGAATGGCCAATGCCCTGCGTGTTGGCCAGCACGTCAGTGTGGATATTATGACTCTGCAACTGAGTCAGCGTGCCAATGCTGCCATTCGAACGATTGGTTACGTACTTTTCCTGCCCGTATTGGTATGGCTGGTATGGGAGCTATCTAAATACGCGCTGTCTGCTTTTGAAACCAATGAGCGCTCAGGACGTTCAGCTTGGAATCCGGTGGTCTGGCCGATTTTTACGGTATGGTTCGTGGGGGTTGCGCTGTTGGCACTCCAAGTATTCGCAGAACTTCTTAAATCAATATGTTTGCTAACAGGTAAACATCAAGCAGAGGAGTCGGCCGAATGAGTAGCTATCTTGCGTTGCTTATGTTTCCTGCACTGATGACGTTGATCATTGCTGGTTTTCCTATCGCTTTCTCAATGATTTTGGTGGCAACCGGCTTTGGCATTATCCAGTTTGGTGATGTGGCTGCTTACCAGCTATTGACTAAAATCGAAGATACAGCATCTAACTCGATTCTCGCTGCGGTACCGTTGTTTATCTTTATGGGCGCAATGCTTGAACGTTCAGGTATCGCCGAGCGTTTATTTGAAGCAATTCATATGTGGACGCGTCGCCTACCCGGTGGACTAGGTATCGGTGCCATTATATTGGGGACACTGTTTGCTGCTTCTAGTGGTGTTGTGGGTGCAACAGAAGCAGTTATTGGCATGTTGGCTATTCCTGTCATGCTTAAGCATCAGTACAGTAAAAGCCTAATGTCAGGCACGATCTGTGCCAGTGGCTCCTTGGGTACTGCGATACCACCGTCTATTACGGTGGTGGTGCTTGGCCCTGTAGCAGGGGTATCGGTTGGATCACTGTTCAGTGGTTTGCTAATACCAGGCTTCTTAATGGCAGTGATGTTTTTGATCTATATCATTGGCATAGCTTACCTCAAGCCAGAGATGGCACCACGTATTCAAGAGCAAGAGCCAGATATTGCGTTAGGTGAGAAACTGCGTATTACATTAGTGGCATTAGTGCCGACCATGCTGCTGATTTTTACCGTACTGGGCACTATTCTTTTGGGCATGGCAACACCAACAGAGGCTGCAGCCTGTGGTGCATTGGGAGCCATTATTTTGGCTGCTGCTTACCGGAATTTAAATGTTGCCGTGCTTTGGACGTCAGCGGTGAAGACCGTCAATATCTCTGCGATGATTCTGCTTATCGTTATGGGCGGCAGTATGTTTGCAGGCGTCTTCTTTGCTTCAGGAGGAATGGCTACGGTTCAGGCGCTGCTCATGGATACAGGTTTGAGCCCGTGGATGATTCTAGGATTGATTCTGCTGATTGCATTTATTGCAGGGTTCGTACTGGATTTGATCTCGGTAGTGCTCATTATTATCCCCGTGGCGATGCCGATTGTAAGAATGCTAGGTTTTGATGAAATCTGGTTTTGCGTCGCCTTCCTGGTGGTGTTGCAAACCAGTTATCTCACGCCACCCTTAGCCCCGGCAATTTTTTACCTAAGAGCTATCACTCCTCCAGAAGTAACCCTCAAGCATATGTATAAAGGCGTTGTGCCTTTCATCCTTGCTCAATTAGTGGTGTTAGCACTGGTTCTTGCCTTCCCAGAGATTGCCTTGTGGTTGCCTGACGTTATGGGTGGCCCATCCTGGCGCTAGCTTGAAAGAGTTGCAAAATAAGTACATGGCCGCGGCCGCTCGTAACAGAGCGGCTTTTTTTATCGTCAAACAAGAGATCATTGTTAGCTTGCTAATAATTTTGTTAGACTAAAGTATTCCATCTAACGCTACCCAAGGGCCATGACCGTTTGGGAACAGTGAACGAGTAATGCTAATGACCCCTGATCAACGATTTACCCGCTGGGTGAAGATAGCCCTAGCGGCGTTTTTGCTGCTGTTTGTCTATTTCTTGCTCGCCGATAGCTTTATGCCGATGACCCCAGAGGCGAGGGCGATGCGCCCCGTTACGCGTATTGCTCCGGAGCTAAGTGCGCCGGTTAGTGAGGTTGTGGTACGCGACCACCAGCGGGTTGAAGCTGGTGATGTACTGTTTCGCCTAAATCCCGAGCCATTTCAGTTAGCGCTTAACCAAGCGCAGTTAAACCGCGAACAAGCTGAGCAGGAGAATGCTCGCTTAACCGCTGAGTTAGCGGCCGCCAGGGCCTCGCTGGCATCTGCCCAGGCAACCTATGAAGAGCGCAGCGGTGAACGCCGCCGTGCCGAGGCGCTATTAGGCCGCCAGGGAATTTCCCGCCAGCAGTACGAGCAGCAGGTGGCCGCCGAACACACGGCCCGGGCGGCCGTGGCCGCGGCCCGCGCACAGATCGATAGCCTGGAAGTACAGTTGGGCGAAGAGGGCGAAGCCAATCTACGGCTGCGACAAGCTAACAATGCTCTCGAAAAAGCCGAGCTGGACGTGGCCCGCACGGACGTAAGGGCGCGCGAAGCGGGCGAGGTGACTAACCTGCAGCTTCAGCCAGGGGACTACGTTCAGGCAGGCCAGCCAGCGGTGGCGCTTGTGGCTAGTGAGGTGGATGTGGTGGCTGATTTTCGTGAAAAAAGCCTGCGCCACATCGCCCCAGGCGATGAAGCGAAGGTAGTCTTCGATGCGCTACCGGGGCGTATTTTTGCAGGCCATGTAAGGGCGTTTGATGCTGGCGTACGGGAAGGCCAGCAGGCAGCCGATGGGCAGTTGGTGGACATCCCCACCTCTGACCGCTGGGTGCGGGATGCCCAGCGGGTGCGCATTCACGTCGTGCTGGATGAACCGCTGGAGGAGCTGCCAACCAGCGGTGCGCGGGCCACGGTGCAACTGGTGCCTGGGGGGCACGCGCTAGCCAAGCCATTTGCTTGGCTGCAGGCTAATCTCATCAGCTGGCTACACTATGTTTACTAGATCAGCATCTACTAAGCCCGCGCCCACCAAGGCTGCACTGAGCCAGAATGGGCTTCGTCAGTGCCTGCGGGTCGCGGGTGCTGGCACGCTGGGCTTTATGATCAGCCAACTAATGGGCTGGAACTACGGCGTATTTTTTACCGTGTTCCCGATGTTTCTGCTCGGGCTGGTGCCGGTTTTAAATGGCTCAATTATTCGCCAGTTTCTCTCTAACGTGAGCCTCAACGTACTGGAAGTGAGTCTGGTGATTGGGCTGTTAAAGCATATGCCCGTGGTGATGACGCTAGTAGTGTTGGGCCTGTTCCTGATGCGCTTTAATTTAATGGCCAAAGGCCCACTGTTTCTGTTCGGCGCGAACGGCGTACTGACGCTCAGTATTTTACTGCACTTTGCCAGCTACCCAGGGGTAGATTTAAGCGATCTACTGGCCAGTAATCTAATGGCAAGCTTACTGGCGGTGTTTATCGCCATGCTGATGCATACGCTGTTTCCCGATGTAGAGCCACGTCAGCCGCCCCCCAGAGGCACCAAACCGGCGGCACAAATTCGCCATGAAACACTGATCGGCGGCATGACTGCTACGCTATCGTTCGTAGTGTTTCAGGTGTTCGACCTGCGCGATTCGCTCTCGGCGCAAATGGCCACCATCCTGATTCTGTTTACGCTGGGCTATTTCGGTGCTCAAATTTCAGCCGCTAAGCGTGCGGTGGGCACGCTGCTGGGCTGCAACTTAGCGCTGGTGATGCAACTGGCCCTCTACACCCAAAGCCACCACTTTCTACTGGTGATACTGCTCTACTGGTTAGGGCTGATGCTGTTCGCCCGCGAGCATGTGTTGGAAGGGGGCGGCTCGGGCATTGGTTTTGGCGGGCTAACCACCATGGGAATTCTGTTTGGCCAATCCCTCGGGCCGCAGCAAGATCTTGTCTATAGCGCCTTGTACCGTTTTTCTTCTATGAGCGTTGCACTGATTGGCACGCTCTCGGTGATGGTTTGCTTACATTATTTACTCAACCGCTGGGAGCCGACGCGTCTGCCTGAAAGAAGTTGAGGCAACTTTTTAACAAAGGACTACTCTGAAAGTGAGCCGACGTTGAAGTAAGTGTTTACTCGGCGTGCGGCATTTTCCCTACTAACGGATTAGAGGTGTTCGTCATGGCAAGTGGCAAAGAAGATAAAGCGAAAGGTGCGGCTAACAAAGCCGCAGGTAAAGTGAAAGAAGCAGCAGGCAAGGCCACCGGCAGCAACAAAACCGAAGGCAAAGGTAAAGCCCAGCAAGCAAAAGGCGAACTGCAGAAAGGCAAAGGTAGCGCCAAGGAGAGCCAGACAAAACAGCGCTAAATGACGCAGTACTCATATTAGTTGCAGTTTGCAGTACTTATATTAACAGGGGGCTTCGGCCCCCTGTTGGCGTTATAGGGTCTTAATAATATTGCCTCAAGCCATATGGTTAATGGCTTTGCGGAAACGTGCCAGGGAAATGCTGAATAGTACGCTGCCAATCAACAGCAGCACCAAGAACTGTTTCCAGACGACACCTAGGCCAGCGCTGCGGAAGAGAATGGCCTGGCTTAACTCGACAAAGTGAGTGGTCGGGGCCAGTAGCATAATGTTCTGAACCAGGTCTGGCATGCTCTCGCGTGGGGTATTGCTACCTGAAAGCATTTGTAGCGGGAGTAGGAACAAGACCATCAGCATGCCGAATTGGGGCATATTGCGCGCCAGGGTGGCCAGGAAAATACCCATTGAAGTGGTGGCAAACAGATGCAGCGCTGCACCTGTTAGAAAGAGGATGATCGAACCTTCAACGGGCACCTGCAGTAGCCCACGCACAATAAAGG
>NZ_JAMZBE010000040.1:0-26746 GCF_024158645.1 Halomonas sp. 707B3 | reverse complement strand
TGCGTGAAAGTGCGATCCACTGAGGCATAGACCCTCCGCTTTTGAATAAAAAAGCCCCGACAAGGTCAGGGCAAAATACGTTGTCAAACACGGTCTTGCTAGGAGAAAAAACCCCCAGCCGAGGCCAGGGGTTTTAGTGCTTTTACCTATCGAGGATAGGCATCCTTCTCAGAGAGAGGGATTAGGCGATCGCTATGTCAACAGCAGCAAAGTCATCACCGGTAACGGTACCTAGTAATACCAATTCGCCAGAATCTACCGTAGTGTCGGCATCGGCGCTTTGCGTCCAGGCGTAAATTCCAAAGTTGCCAGCTGTGTCGCTCTCAACAGCAAATACTTCAGTTTGTGCGACTTCGCCGGCAGCATCAGTAAAGCTGAACGCACCATTAATGGACGCCGCTACCTTAGCGAGATCAGTCAAATCAGCACTAGTCAACGTACCATTATTGGCATCAGTAACAGTACCAATAGCAGCTGTTTCGATAGCGTACGCTGCTGGAGTAGTTGAATCACCAGCGACTTTCCCCGTATCAGACGCGAGAGCTGTCTTGAGAGCACCGCTGATCTGAATGATGTCAGAAGTACTCTTGAAGCCAGTTACAGTGCTCTTGTTGTCAGCAGCAGTCTGATCAATAACCACCTTGTCGACAGCGACACTGGTCTCAGCCAGACTAATGGTGTCGTTGCCGGCACCACCGGTGATGGTATCGGCACCTTCGCCGCCAGTGATGGTATCGGCACCTTCGCCGCCAGTGATGGTATCGTTGCCGTCACCACCGGTTAGTTCATCAACCCCCAAGCCGCCGATGATGATATCGTTGCCGTCACCACCGCCGATGGTGTCATCGCCATCACCGCCGTCGATGTAGTCAGCTTCTGCACCACCATTCAGAACGTTAGCTTCTGAAGAACCGACGATGTAGTCCTTACCGCCAGTACCAGTTACGTTCTCGATGTTAGACAGAGTCGCTACAGATGCATTATTCGTAGCGAGGGTGTCATTGAATACAGTGGCTGCTGTATTACCAGCTACAGCAGAATCACCAGCGGTGCGCAGGCCTGTTTCGTTCAGTACATCAACAGCTGAAATCGCAGTAGAACCCAGGTTAACAACTGACGCTACACCATTACCTGCTTCGGCAGTTTTAGTCGCAACGAAGGTGTCAGCACCAGCGCCGCCATCAATCGCGTCATCTCCAGCGGTGCCGTTGATGGTGTCCTTATTAGCGGAGCCAGTGATGGTGTCTGCTTTGGCATTACCCTCAAGGGTAATTGATGCAGTCGCACCAGTCGCCAAGGTTACACCGCTTGCATCAATAGTGTTGCCTTGAGTTGCAGACTTACCTACAACTGTCAAACTACCGGTTCCATCCAACTCAAACGCATTGTTGTTGGCAAACATTGCACTATCGAGCTTCAGAGCGACTGCGTTAACGTCAATCTTTTCGAAGCTGCTCATTGCAAAGCTAGTGCGATTGCCTGCTACGAAGTCAGCGGCACCAGTGAACTCCAGAGTGTCAGTACCCGCACCACCCACGACTACAGCGTTGAAGTCGTCAGCAGCTTGGAACAAGTCATCGCCTTCATCGCCAACAGCAACGTAAGCAGTCGCGACTTCAGTGAGAACGATAGTATCGTTGCCTGAACCAGCGGAGAACTGTGAGGTCGCTGCGGCATCGGTAACTGTAACTTTGTCATCACCAGCGCCAGACGAGATATTGTGAATACTGTCATCATTTGCAGTCAAATCATCTTTGCCCGCGCCGGTTACAACAGTTTTAACGTTACCGGCAGAGGTCAGCTTCACATTACCAGTAGCGGCGGAAGCATCCACCGCTGCCGCTGTAATAGCACCCAAGTCATAATCTTCGTCGCCATTCAGAGCCAGAGTCTGCTTAGCTCCGATCACAACAGAAGCCGCTGTCACGTTAGCTTCTTCCGCCGTGATAGTAACGTTGCCTGTTGCAGTTGCTGCGGCATCAGCAGTTAGTGCGCCAAGAGACAGGGTACCCACAGCAGTCGAATCGCCGTTCACATCACCTGCAATTAGGTTCAGGTTGGCAGCGTCGGTAGCATATTCAAAGTTCAGGCCAGTCTGGTTTGCAGAAAATTCAACAGTCTGCGCATCAGAAACTGTAATGTCTGCACCCATATCATTAGCAACGGTAATCTTACCAACGCCTTCGAACTTAGATGCATCCAGTGCACCAGCACCATCGCTGTCGATGGCAACAACGTCTACACCGGACATAGAAACAGCAGTAAAGGTAGCCGCATTGCCGCTAAGCGTTACAGACTGATCGCCCGCTTTTGTAACCGACGTCAGGACGCCACCATCAGCAACATAATAAGTAGCCGCCGCGCCATTACCAGACAAGGTAAGGGTTTCTACATCGTTACCAGCGTTGACTTCGTTGTCCAAATCTACCAGACCCGCAGCAGAAACCGTCGCTACGTCAGTAGTTTTAGTCGTACCGTCAAGATTGATCTTGATGTGATCATCTTTAGTTCCAGTGCCTGCAGTTACAGTCGCACCGGTGTCATCGATACCACTTACATTGATTGTCGCCTTTGCAGCCTGCGCGTCAACGGTAGCACCGCCCTGAGCGTCGCCGACGGTTACGCTAGTAGCTGCCGCAGCATTGATAGTGATTGAACCGGTCAGGTCAGCGTCAGTACTGACAGTTGCGGCTTTAGCAGCGTTGATGACAGTTGCTTTGCCAGTTTCAGCCGCTGCTGTGTTGGTTACGGCATTAACTGCTACAGTGCCAGTAGCATTGGCGGCGTTAATGGTAGAAGCGCCGTCGACGTTGACGGAAGTCGTTGCTTCGTCAGCGTTGACAACCAAGCCAGCTTTGTCATCAGCAGCAGCGTCGATGTCAACAGTAGTCGTGCCAGCACCGACAGTAATGGCAGCAACCTGAGATGCGTCAACGTTATTAACGTCTACCGTCTTGTCGCCGGTTAGCGTTGATCCACCAACCACAACATCACCGCGAGAGATGGTTAGGTTTTTAGCCCCTTTGATAGAAGCAACATCAACGGTTTCTGCATTTAGGCTATTAGCCGTAATATTAATATTTTCGACGCCGGTAACATCAGGGGTTATAGTTGTAGCAAAATCGCCAACCGTTAAGGAGAATACATCATTATCTGCAGAAGACTGATCTATGATTTGGTCGGTATTTGAGTAGGTGTCAGCGTCACCAGTAAACGTGTCGCTGCCTGCTGTACCAATAAGGGTGTCATCAGTAGCTGCAGTGAGACTGAAGGTTTCGCCAACCTTGCCAGAAGCAACAGCGTCGCTGACGTAGTCTGCCGTTACTTCAGTTTCTTCAGTAACAGCGGTCAGCAGTGCTTTCGGGTCTTGCAGCTCTGCGTAGGCAGCATTGGTTCCCACTTGGGCAACCAGCTCTGCTGAGAAAGCCACTTTGTTGTCAACAGTAGCTTTGTCAGAGTTTTGCGCACCGTTCACGATGGCAAAGGTCAGGTCGGTAGCAGAGAATTCGCTAGCTGCCCAGAACGCAACTTCTTCAGCCACGGCTTCGCGATTGAACGCGGACTGATAGATAGCAGCGATAGTTTGTTCGCGGTTCAGATCACCATACAGTGCTTGGTTCTCTTCGTTTTCCGGTGCACCGAACGCTGCGGAAACAGCTGTCCAGTCGCCATTCTGTTCAAGCTGGTCTACCCAGTACTGCAGACCGTCAGGGTCAGCAGGACGCTGGTAGTAAGCGATGTACATTTGGTGTACCAGCTGTTGGAGTGCTGTTAATTCCATTTGTGTTTCCTCTAGAGTTAGTGCGTCACGCTACATGGAAAGCAGCAGACTGCGAAAAGCAAACTACCGCAAATAAGCTTCAGATTCCATACACCGGGCAATCAAAAGATTCGGGGGGGTCACTTTCATGCCCAAAGCATCCCGAAGCTATCCACCTGGCATATATCATCACCGTCTTTCATTACTGTCAAGGCAGCAGTGTGCCCAGAGAACACATTAAAGCAGGGCTGAGGCTTATCCCCTTTTAAGCCTACTTTTTTATGCTGATGGTAATGATAGCGCTGCCTCATAGTGTATTACAGTGAATAGGGGCCATATTAGTCTAATTAGGCCGTTTTGTTCACTCTTTTTTCAACATCCAGGCAATCGTTTCTGCCATAGGAGTAGGCGCCCAGCCGGGCAGCAGGTGCGTTAGCCGGGTATTGTCGCCATAGAGCACTTTTACATCGTTGGCTCTTACAAACGCAGGGTTAACGACAATTTGGGGTGTATGGCCCGTTTGTTCTACGCATAGGTTAAAAATGCTTTGCAGGGTGTGGCTGGTACCGCTGCAAAGGTTAACCACTTGGTTAACTGCATCGTTTTCCAGTAGCCCTTGGTAAGCACTTACTATCGCGCGTACATCACTAAAATCACGTGCTACGTTTATATTACCCAACTCAATGGTGTCGGCTCGCCGCCGAAAGTGTTCTACTATCTTCGGCACTAGGTAGCGCTCTTCCTGACCTACCCCAGTGTAGTTGAAGGGCCGGGTAATCAGCAGGGGAAGTTTGTCGGCCCATAGCCATGCCATGTGCTCCATCGCTACTTTGCTCACCGCGTAGTCGTTGGCGGGGTTTAACATTGCGTGCTCTGAAAGCTGCCCCTCATACTGGTTGCCGTATACGTTGGCGCTGCTGGCAAGAATGACCTTTCGCGGCTGGGTGGCACCTTCGGCCAGCGCTTCAAGCAGGTGGCGTGTGCCTATCACGTTGGTGCGATAGAACGCATCGGCATTGCCGCTACCCACAAAGGCAGAGGCCGCCAGATGCACCACATAGTCGGGCCGTGCCTGGCTAACCACATGGCGCACCTGCTCGGCGTTGGTCAGGTCCATCTCATATAGCTGAGCCACCGCTGGTGCGCCTGCACCGCTGGGCGGTACCCGGGTGGAGGTGCCCAGCACGCAGTAGCCCGCTTGATGAAGCAACGCGGCCAAATAACGCCCGGTGAACCCTTGGCTGCCGGTAATCAGCACACGCTTGGCTGGCTTGGTAGTGTGGGGGGCGTTGGCGGTCATTTAAAATGAAAACCCTTGTTGGTTTCGGCGTAGGTCGGCTTCTACCATCATGCGGCAAAGCTCTTCTAGGCTGGTGGTGGGCTCCCAACCAAGCACGTCGCGGGCATGGGCTGGGTCGCCAATGAGTAGTTCAACTTCTGCTGGGCGGTAGAATTTGGGGTTAACCACTACAACGGCTTTGCCGGTGGCTCGGTCGATGCCTTGTTCGTTCTCTTCGCTGCCTTGCCATTCCAGTTCGATATCCAGGGCTTTGGCGGCCAGGGTGACGAAGTCGCGCACGGTTTCGGTGCGGTTGGTGGCCAGTACGAAGGTGTCGGGCTTGTCGGCTTGTAACATGCGCCACATGCCTTCTACGTAGTCTTTCGCGTAGCCCCAATCGCGCTTGGCATCCATGTTGCCCAGCTCTAGGCGCTCTTGCTTGCCTAGCTTAATTTTCGCTAGGGTGTCGGTAATTTTACGGGTCACGAACTCTTGGCCGCGCAGGGGCGATTCGTGGTTAAACAGAATGCCGCTGGTGGCGAAGATGTCGTAGGATTCGCGGTAGTTGATGGTCATCCAGTGGGCGTAGAGCTTGGCCACACCGTAGGGGCTGCGGGGGTAGAACGGGGTGGTTTCCGTTTGCGGAATCGCTTGCACTTTACCAAACATTTCCGAGGTGGAAGCTTGGTAGAAGCGAATGGCGGGGTTGACGATGCGGATGGCTTCCAGCAGGTTTACCGGGCCTAGGCCGGTGATCTCGGCGGTGGTGATCGGCTGGTCGAAGGAGACGCCCACAAAGCTCTGTGCGGCGAGGTTGTAGACCTCGGTGGCCTGGGTGCTTTGCAGCAAGCGAATGCTGGAGGAGAGATCGGTCAGGTCGTACTCTACCAAATGCAGGTTGGGGTGTTGTTCAATGCCGAGTTCGTTAATCCGCCAGAAGTTGACCGAGCTGGTGCGGCGGTAGGTGCCGTATACCGTGTAGCCTTTCTCTAGCAGCAATTGTGCGAGGTAAGCGCCGTCCTGGCCTGTAATACCGGTAATAATTGCGTTCATAACGTTTCCTAGTGTGTCGTGCTAATAAAGCTTCGTTGCTTATTCGCCTGCAATGTGCGTAGCGATGCTATTGCTTAGTGGTGCCGTTTGGCGTGCCGTGGGTAGGCGTGCTGTTAATTGGGCAGCACTCTCCTGCCAGGTTTGCCAGGGTAGCGCTGCCGATTGGGCATGCTGCCCTGCGCGGTACTCGGCAAGCCAGTTAGCTAGTGCTTGGGCAAGCGCTTCTGGGATTGTCGCCTGGAAGTAGCTGGCGTGCTGCCCGGCCACTTCTCTAAAGACGGGTATATCCCGCGCGATAATGGCTAACCCGTAGCGGGCAGCTTCAATTAAAGGTAGCCCAAAACCTTCATCATAGGAGGCAGCTAGCAGTGCGCTACTGGTTTGGTAGAGCGCAGCCAGGGTGGCATCGCTGCAGGTTTGCCACCAAAACAGCCGCCGCCCTTTTTCGGGGTGCTGGTTGAGCGCTTCACACAGCGCTTCGGTTTGCCAGCCCGGCTTACCTACGATCACAAGGTTGATATCGTGACCATTTTGCCAGAGCTGCTCGCAGGCAGCGAGCGCTTGTTGGTGCCCTTTGCGTGGCTCCAGGGTGCCTACCATGAGTAACGTGGGGGCTGCCTGACGCTCGTCAGGCAGCGGGCTTTTTTCGGGCTGGGCGTCGCTTGGCAGGTTGTCTAATTCGGCCCCCAGGTGGAACCAGCTCACTTGCGGTGGCGTTACTCGTTCTGGGGCGGCAGTAGGCTGCTGCGCTATCCAGGCTTGCAGTTGGTGGGCCACTGCTTGGGAGATACAGATCAGTTGCTGGCTTTCCGCTACGGTGTGCAGCCAGCGGGTGAAACTGTGCTCGCCCCCTTCACTGAAGTATTCGGGGTAGTGAATGCATAGCAGGTCGTACACCACAAACGCGGTATGCACGCCCTGCTCTCTCCAACGGCGGTAGGTCTCGCGCTGGTGGGAGACAACCCCGGGTTGAAGGTCCAGCCCTAAAAAGCAGTCGCCGGGTTGCGGCTGTGCAGGTGTGTTGGGTAGCAGCGTGGCGGGCATCCCCTGTTGTGCCAGTAGGTATTGGGTGGCGTGGAAGTAGCCTGGCTGTTTGGCATCTGCGGCAATTAACCGTAGTTGGTAGCCATTGGGCGCTGTTTCCCGCCACTGCGCGAGTATGTTGCGCACTACCCGCTGAATACCGGTATTCACATCTTGTTTGGCCAGCTCGGAAATATCCACCCATAGCGAGGGCGCGCTAGGTAGCGGTGCTAACAGGTTGACCAGCGTGGCGGTTTGCTCTGCCAGCGTGCCGGGTAACTGTTGGGCGCTGGCCGTGCCGAGGTGCACTCCTTGACAATCTAGCCATTGGGTATGTTCCGCGACGCACTGCTGGTGGGTTTCGCTGAGGCCTAGCGCCAGCCAGACATCGCCTTCGCGGGGGCTGATAGGGTCGTCATCCAGCAGATTGGGATCGCAGTTGAGCGTAGTCAGCGCATACTGGCGGGCATAGCGGTAGCTGCCTTCGGCATTGGCGTAGACGGGCTCTACTCGGTAGTGGCGCGGTGGTTCGCGCAGCCAGTGCGCCAGTAGCGCGGTGGCCAGAGGCTGGCTGCCGGGGGTATTTAGGTGTTCGGTGATATCAATGTGCAGCACGGCTTGCCGGGGCTGTTCGGGAAAGTTGGCATCCAGGCAGGCGGCTAGCTGGCAGGTATCGGCTTCACTGAGCTGGGTAACGGTGGGCAGTTGCCGTTGGAGTGTGTGGGCAATGGCTTCTGCACGGTTTATACGCTGCTGGTAGGCGTCTTCAATGGCCTGTTCGTAGCGCTTGGCGCAGCTGGCGGGGTCGTGCTGGGTGCGCAGGCAGTGGGTGGCGGCTTGGCTTAGTGCTTGGCGCTTTGCAGAGTCGCGGTGCAGGCTTTCCAGTGCGCTGATCAGCTCTGCATCGGTGAAGTCGTCGGCAATTTTCAGCACGGCCTCGTTGGGTAGGTCGGCCATACTGCCGTTGGCGTTGGCAATGGTGGCTAACCCATAGTTCATGCAGTCCAGCACGGCTGCGGAGGTTTCCCCGCGTGAGCGGGTGCGCAGCTGTACGCCGATATCGGCGGCGGCTAAGTAGCGATGGTAATCGGTTTCGTCGTTCCAGCCGGTAATGCGCAGGCGTTCACCGAGCCCTGCCTGACGAATTTTCTGGTGCAGCTCTTGGCCGTAGGTGTCTTGGCCAGTATCGCCTACCAGTAGCAGGTAGCAGTTGGGGTCTTGCGCAAGCGTTGAGGCTAAAAAGGCATCCACTAAGCGGTGGTTGAGCTTTGTGGGGCCAATAAAGCCAAAGCTGGCGACGATGAGGCTCTCTTGCGGGAGCGCCAGCCGTTGGCGAATTGCATCGCGAGTCTCTTGCACTTTTGGGGGTTGGCGCAAGAGGGGGATGGTGGTGAAGCGTTCGGCGGCCGATGGCGATATCCATTGGCTGGCGAGCCGGGTGCTCGCTGGCGAGTGAACAATCACGCCTTCCGCGTGCTGCAATACGCGCAGGTTGCAGGGGTAACGCCATACAATTTCAGCGGCATCCGGGTGGTGGCAGCGCTCAGCCACGGCATGGTAGCCGTGGCTTTCGTAAAGTGCTTGTACCCAGCTGTTGGCCAGGCCGAAAAACCATTCACGGTGGGCAATAATGCCTGATAGGTAGTAGTCGTGAAGTACGACCACGCCTGGGACCTCTTCAAGCAAGTCAAACATATGCTGATGAAAGGATGAGTTGCCGAAGTGGTAGAGCACGCGGTCATATTCGTGGGCGTGGTCGCGTAACCAGGCGGCGTCTCGTTGCGGGCCGTGCTGTTGAACGGCGGGGTCGAGGTCTGCCTGGTCGATAATGAGATCAATATCGTAATAGTCTGCTAACTCGGGCAGCAGTTCGGCGCTGTAGTCGCTGATGCCACTTCTTTCAGGGGGCAATGGCGATACGTAGGCAAGCTTGGGCTTGGCGGGGCTATCCGCTGGGGGTGTTGCGCTATGATCGCTTGGTACATACGCGGCCATGGCGTTGATCGTTGCTTTGGCGGTGGCGTCCCAACTGAAGTGCTTGGCCTGCTCTAGGCCATGCTGTTTTAGCGTCGCGCGGAAGGTGTCGTCGGTGAGTACGCGGGTAATTTTTTCCGCAATGGCCTGTTCACTGTGGGGGTCAAACAGGGCTTCTTCCCACCCGACTACTTCTGGAAGGCTAGTGGTGTTAGAGGCAATAACTGGGGCGCCGCAGGACATGGCTTCCAGGGCGGGTAGGCCAAACCCTTCGTGCCATGAGGGGAAGACAAACACTTCGCAAAGGTTATATAGCTCTAACAGGTCTTGCTCTGGCACGTAGTCTGTTAGCACCAGGGTGTCTTCGCGAAGGCCGTGTCGTTTTGCCAGGGCGTGAAGGCGCTCTTTTTCAGGTGCGTGAACGGCGCACACAATGGCTAGTTGGTGACGTTGGCGTAGGTCTTCTGGAAGTTTGGCAAAGGCGCGTATGAGCCCTTCGACGTTTTTGCGGTGGTCGATGCCTCCGGTGTACATCACGAAGGGCCTAGGGATGCTGTAGTGGGCACGCAGTACTTGTTGGCGCTCGTCACTCACCTCGGTGGGGATAAACAGGTCGTCTATCGCTGAGGATATATTGGTAATCGCGCTGTCGGGCATTCCCAAGTGCTGCAGCCCTTCTTGCCGTGTGGCTTGGGAAATCGAGAGCAGCAGGTCGGCTTGCTTTAGGTGATGTATTTTTTCGTGGTACCAGCGGGCATGGGCTGGGTTGTCCAGGTAGGGTGATGGGTGCAGCAGGGGGATCAGGTCGTAAAGTATAGCGGCCACTGGATAGTCGCTGCGCCATGCTTTAATACTGGTCACGGCGTCGTCCCCTACCCCTTCAAACAGGCTGGTTATCAGCACCATATCGGGATTGAGTGCGCCTAGTACATTTTCATAGAGAGCTTCAGCGGCTTGCCAACGCGCTTGGTTGGCGGTATCGACTTGGTGTACCGGCGTTAGGCTTGTCCATAACTGTATATTGTCGCGCCCTATTTGGGGTGCAAACTCTTCAATCAGGCTGTCACAGCTCTCTTTAAAGCGGCGGTTGAGCAGCAGCACTAATTGGTGTTGACCACGCTGCCGCACCAGGCCACGCACTAGCGCCAGGGTATAACGCCCTATGCCACGCTTGCGGCTCTGGGCTTGGGCACCTTGCATGTCAATGACGATTTTCATGTGCGCGACTCCCTGTTGGCGCGTGGCGGTGTTCGGGTAAGCGTGTGCTGCAGTTGGCGAGCGCGGGCGGTCAGTTTGGCTTGGTGGTATGCCAGCGGCTGCTTGTCGTGGTTACTTTGTACGGCGGCGCGATTTAAGCGCCGGGTGAGGCGTTCAAATAACCAGGGAGCCCGCTTGAGTATCGCCATGGCCGTTTTTTTGAGCCTTGGGCGGCTGGCCACTTGCCATGCTAGCCACTTTAGCCCTTGGTCAGCCCTACGGTTGGTGCTGGCTTTAAACTGTGTGGGGTCGTTTTTTAACAGCCATACGCTGTGTTTCAACTGCTTGAGTGGCTTGGCGGCGATACGTAGGGGATAAGTAATACGCCATGAGCGGCTATTCAGCAGTTGGTGAATGTCTGCCTTCAGGGCTGCGATGGTTTGCGCTTGCTCTGCATTCTCTTGGTCGAGTTGCGCTTTCTCTTGCGCTAAGACGTTGCAGTATTGGTTGCTCGCTTCCAGGCGCAGTGTGGTGTCTTTTAGCTCCTGTGCGACACGCTCGGAGGCTTGTAAACGCAGGTTGGCGTGGTAGAGCTTTTCTTCTGCTTCGGCGGCACGCACTTCGGTGAGGTGTACCTGGTGCTTTACCTCGTTACAAAAGGCGTGGCTGGCTTGCCCACTCAGCGCGAACTCGTCAAAGACATTGGGCGGGTAGGCAAATGCGTCGGCCAACGCTAGGTGCGGCTCAGCAAGATAAAAGCGGTTGATGCCGTCGGTGTAAACGTACTGGTAGCCCTTTTCAATGAGGGCTTTTTCCCAAGCGTTATGGGCATGTTGCTGAGAGCCCGGTGCGTGGCTTTCTATTACAATGACCCAGGGGCGTACTGGCGAGTTTTGCCAGCCTTTTATTACTTCCCCTTCCATGCCTTCAACATCGATTTTAAGCCAGTGGAGTGAGCCGCTGCGGTGCTCTTGTTGCCACTCTTCTAGCAGTTGATCAAGCGTGACCACCTCTACCGTATGAGTGGTGGGCGTGTAGCCTTGGGCAATGTGCTGCTGGGCGATGTGTTGATCGCCCGTTGATAGCCCGGTATCAGCAAACTCGTAAAACGTTAGCTGGCCTGGTGCGCTGCCTACTGCGGCTTGCCGTACGCGTTCGTCAGGGCGGGCTTGTTGTAGCGCTGTGGCATATTGGTGAGTTGGCTCTAGATGTAAGCCGCGCCAGCCGTGCTGGTAAAAGGCAAGGCTGACGGAGTCTTTTACGGGGTCTTGGGCACCAATATCAATATAGCTGCCGTTTTGTATGGAGCCGAGTGCACGCCAGAGCATGACATCTTCAAAATTCTGCGCGTAGGAAACAAAACTCATTGAACTTGGACCCCTATGGTGGGCTGCATCCAGTTGCAGCCAGCAAAGTGGTGCTTGTCGATATTGAGAACGTTAAAGACCAGTGCTAAATCGCGCCATTCGTAGTTATCCACAAGGTGAGTATCGGTGCTAACCAGCGCTGTTTGTACCGAGTAGCTGCCTTGTCCTAAATCGGCACTGAAAGTGCAGCTGAATGTGACGGTCTGCCCTTTCTTAACATTGAAGATGACTTGGTCGGTGAGCTGGGTATTGGTGCCGTACATGACCTGTCCCAAGCGGTCTTTGATGCCGTAACCGAGCACTAACCGTGGTAGGTCTTGGTGGACATCGGCCACCACGTTTAGGGTAACTTTTTCACCCACGTTGATGGTGTCTACCGGCTCTCCGGCCATGTTGTATAGCGCGATATCTTTTACTGTGGCTTCACCAGTGCCTGAGACGGTTTGCACTCGGCCGTTGTCCTGGGCGACTTGCTCCAGGCGGCTGTTGGCTTTTTGCGCCAGCATGGCATTGTAGTAATCCATCACCTCTTCTGGCGTGCCTTCCAGCTCTTTTCTACCTGCGTTGAGCATGATGGCTCGGTCGCAAATGCTTTGGATGGCCTGCTTGTCATGGGAGACGAGTAGTAGCGTTGTGCCCTGCTCACGAAACGCGCGAATGCGATCAAAACTTTTATGCTGAAAGTAGGCATCCCCTACCGAGAGCGCTTCGTCAACAATGAGAATATCTGGGCGATGCGCCGTCGCCACACTAAATGCCAAGCGCATTTGCATGCCGCTTGAGTAAACACGCACGGGTTGGTCAATGTAATCGCCAATTTCAGCAAACTCTTCAATGGCGGGCATTAACCGGTGTAGGTCTTCTACGCTGTAGCCCAGCAGTTGGCCTGCCATGTAGGCATTTTGCCGACCGGTAAAATCTGGGTGGAAGCCGATCCCTAACTCTAGCAAGGCAGCCACGCGGCCCACTAGCTCAACGCTGCCGGTGGTGGGCTTGGTGGTGCCAGTAATCATTTTCAGCAGCGTACTTTTACCGGCTCCATTGATCCCGATAATGCCAACCGCTTCTCCCGGTTCTACGTGAAACGAGATATCTTTAAGCACCCACTTGAGTTCGTGGCGTGTTTGCTTGCCGGGAATAACCCACTCTTTTAAACGGGCGGAGCGATTGGGATAGACTTTGTAGGCTTTGCCCAAGCCGTTAATGCTAATTTTTCCCATTAGAGTTCATCCACCATGTCGCCGCTGTGCTTTTTAAACAAGATCATGCCGCTGATGCAAAATAAAATACCCAGCACACAGATAGGCACCAGCGCTGACCAGTCGGGCATGCGCCCAGAGACTAAGATCGTTTGGTAGGCCGACATCAAGCCCACCATGGGGTTGATTTCCATAAACGCCTGAAATTTTTCGGGCAAAATGGTAATGGGGTAAACAATAGGCGTGAGCCAGAACCAGAATTGCAGCACGACGCTAAACAGCTGACCAACATCTCGGAAAAATACGTTGAGCACGCCCAGGGTCATCCCTAGCCCAACCGAAAACATAATGTGAATGGCAAGTATGATGGGCAGCAGCAAGTAGACCCAGCCAGGGAAGTTGCCCGAAATGATTAAAAATAGAGAGAACAGGCCGAAAATAACGCAGAAGTTGATACAGGCGTTAATGACCACCATGACAGGCAGGCAAATTTTCGGAAAGCTGATCTTTTTGATCATTCCTGCGTTTTCAAGAAACACATTCTGGCAACGGTTGACGATCTCTGAGAACAACGCCCAGGTTAAAATACCAGCACACAGGTAGATGCTGTAGCCGTACACTTCGTCGGCTCCTGGCAACTTGGCCTGCATGATCTGGGAGAAAATGAGTGTATAGACAAAGATCATGGAGAGCGGCTGTATCACTGTCCATGCCACACCTAATATGGAGTTTAGGTATTTGCTCTGAAAATCACGTTTTACGTTACCGAGTATAAAACCTCGGTACGTCCATAACTGTCGAATATATGCTTCCACTTCACCCTCGATTTTTTGCTGAATGTAAAGCGCTGTAGGCTGTCGCGATGCTGTTTTGCATGGCTTGAGTAAATTCACTGTTTGCGAATCGTTGCGCGTTCTGTCGGCAGAGACTGGCCATTCGCTGTTGGCTATCTGGCTGTTGTTGCTGCTCCAACTGTGCAACACCTTGCTTTAGCGCTGTACTACTTTGTGCTTCAACTAACAGGCCTGTTTGCTGGTGCACTATGGTTTCTGCCAAGCCACCTTTGCCATAGCCAATGACGGGCGCCCCAGCTGCTTGCGCCTCAACCGGCAAGATGCCGAAATCTTCTTCTGCCATATAGACAAATGCTTTAGCACGCTCCAGATGATCAATGAGCACACTATCGGGCTGGTAGCCCAGTAGCTTCACGTTAGGGCCTGCTTGAGCATTTAGCTTGGCAAAGTCGGGGCCGTCTCCGATCACTACCAGCTTTTTATCAGGCATTTGGTTAAATGCTTCGATAATTAAATCAATACGTTTATAGGGCACCATTCGCGCTGCGGTTAGATAAAAGTCGCTTCGCTGGCGGTGTGCGTTAAATTTTTCAATATCGACGGGCGGGTAAATTATCTCGGCAGAGCGACGATAAAACAGCTCAACCCGACGCTGAATGTAGGCCGATATGGCAATAAAGTGGTCTACACGCTGGGCGCTTAGGTAATCCCATTGGCGTAAGCGGTGCAGTTGCCAGCGCATTAGCATTCCCACGAGCCCTTTTTCATTGCCTGACTGACGTAAATATTGATGCTGCATGTCCCAGGCGTAGCGCATGGGGCTGTAGCAGTAACAAACGTGCAGAGCGGCTGGGTCAGGAATAATACCTTTGGCAACCGCATGGCTGCTGGAGAGAATGAGATCAAACCCTTTCAAGTCAAACTGCTCTACCGCTAGTGGCATGAGCGGTAGGTAACGCCGGTAGTGTTTACGTGCACCGGGGAGTTTTTGAATAAAACTGGTATGGATGGTACGGCCCGTTAGGCAGGGAATATCCTCCGTCTTCAGGAAGTTGACGGTGGTAAATATCTCTGCATCGGGGTAACAGGCAATCAATTGGGCCAGGGCTTTTTCTGCCCCGGCCCAAGTGGTCAGCCAGTCGTGGACAATGGCGACTTTCATTACCGTTATTGGCTCCTATTCACGGCGGTAGGTGTGCGCAAGCGTTATTCGCGACCGTACTCGTCGTTATAGCGAATGATGTCGTCTTCCCCTAAATAAGAGCCGGTTTGTACTTCGATAAGGTGTAAGGGAATCACACCCGGGTTCTCAAGGCGATGAACTGTACCTAAGGGGATATAGGTTGATTCGTCTTCCGAGAGCAGAAAACTTTTTAGCTTGCTGAGGTCGCCGTGCCCTTCTCCTTGGGTTACTTTCGCCGTGCCCTGCACCACTACCCAGTGCTCTGCGCGGTGGTGGTGCATTTGTAGGGAGAGCTTGGCACCGGGATTAACGACGATCTCTTTGACCTGAAAGCTGTCGGTGAGCACCATGGTGCGGTAGTTACCCCAGGGGCGGTATACACGCTGGTGCGATTGGGACTCTTTGCGTCCGGCAGCTTTTAGGGCATTGACGATCAGTTTGGTGTCTTGAGCTTGGTGTCGGTCGGCTACTAGCACAGCGTCGTCGGTTTCCACAATCACTAGGTTGCTGACGCCAACGGCGGCCACAAGGCGTGATTCGCTGTGGATTAAGCTGTCATGCGTATTATGTAGCATGACATCGCCATGCACGGCGTTGCCATTTTCTGTGTCTTCGTCAGCTTTGAGGGCGTACAGGGCATCCCAGGCACCAATGTCGCTCCAGCCGGGGTCCATAGGTACTACCGCAGCGTCTTTGGTTTGTTCCATTACCGCGTAGTCGATGGATTCACTGCGGCATTGGGTAAATATCTCTTGGTCAACCCGCAAAAAGTCGAGATCTTCGCTGCGAGCTTCAAAGGCGCGCTCACATACTTCTAGAATATCGGGAGCGAACTGACTCAAAGCGGCAAGGTAGTCGCTTGCTTTAAACAGGAATATGCCGCTATTCCATAGGTATTCGCCGCTTTCTAAGTACTGCTTTGCGCGGGCTAGGTCGGGCTTTTCGACAAAGGCTTCCACGGCGTAGCCTTCATCTAGGCTGTTACCACGGCGTATATAGCCATAGCCTGTTTGCGGTGAGCTAGGGGTAATGCCAAACGTGGCTAACTTACCACCAGCAGCTAGTGCGCGCCCTTTTGCGACCGCTTGTGCAAATGCTGTTTCATTTTTTATGACGTGGTCTGCGGGCATTACTAGCAGTTCAGCATCGGCACTAACGCTGCGCGCTGCCAATGCGGCTAGTGCAAGCGCGGGGGCAGTGTTTCGCCCACAGGGCTCTAAAATAATCTGTGTATTTTGCTGGCCTATTTGGTGCATCTGCTCTGCAACCAAAAACCGATGCTCTTCGTTACACACTACGATCGGTGTGCCGGTATCTTCGACATTATTTAGACGCTGCGCTGCTTCCTGTAATAGGCTGCGGTCTTCCTTGTGCAGGTTTAAAAACTGCTTGGGGTAGTGCTCGCGTGACACAGGCCAGAGTCGTGAACCTGAACCACCAGATAGGATAACGGGGAAAATCATACATCCTCCTTGAAAACATATATCTTTTGATAAGCCGTCGCGGGCATTGGTATAGCGAGCTACTTAAGGCTGGGTGTTGATAAATCCGCGGGTTAATGTCATCGCTAAAATTTTCAAATCAAACCCCAACGACCAACGCTCTATGTAGTAAAGGTCGTACTCAACGCGCTTTTGCATCAGCTTTACGTCGTCGGTAATACCGCGCAGGCCGTTCACCTGTGCCCACCCAGTCATGCCGGGTTTCACTCGGTGCCGTTGCATATAGATATCAATGCGGTCCTTGTAGTGGTCGTTGTGGTCCATGGCATGTGGCCTTGGCCCAACTAACGACATGCGGCCTTGTAGGACGTTATAGAGCTGTGGAAGTTCATCTAAGCTGGTGCGCCGCAGAAAGCTACCCAGGCGCGTGATACGCTGATCAGCGTGTGTTGCTTGCTGTGTCGTGCTGCTGTTATGTGGCTTCATGGTTCGGAATTTGTAGATTTTGAAGCATTTACCATCCAAGCCGTGTCGTTCTTGTTTAAACAGCACAGGGCCGCCCATTTGCCATTTTATGGCAATAGCAACCGCTACCATGACAGGCGAAAAGATGATAAACAGCACTAAGCCTAACAGCCGATCTTCCAGTGCTTTGACTATCCTCATCGGCCCATTAAGGGGGGTGTAGTTGAGTTCCAGGGAGTAGAGCCCTGCTACTTGAGCAATACGATGATTCAGTAAGCGAACATCTGGTAGGTCTGGAAAGAAGCGGATGGTAGTAGGAATACCCGCAAACAGGCTCATGAGCTGGCGAACACGATCACCTTCTACCAGGGAGTAGCCTAGCCATATTTCATCGAAAGAGCGCTGAAATATGTTGTGAGTGGCAAAGGCTTCCATCTCTGAAATAAACGCTTCATCGCCGGTGTCGATGTGGTGGCCGACAATTAAATACCCAGCCTGAGGTTGCTCAACGACGCGTTTTTCCAACAGTGCAATATTGTCAGGAACCCCAACCACCAAGACCCGCTTAAGGTTTCTACCTGATGAGCGGACGTGACGAAGATAGCCGTATAGCGCGGTGCGCACCGCGCTTCCAATAAACAGCACCGTTAGCGCCGTTAGCCCCATCCATAGCCGAGAAAAACTAGACGTTGTTTGGGTAGCCACCAAAAGAAGACTAATCAGCCCTATCGCGGCAATCCAGCTTAAACCATAGGTGCCTAACATGGTGTAGAGGCTGCGACCGCGCCATGGTTGGTATAAGCCGATCAGCTCCCCTACTGCGGGAAGCAGCAAGCTGCCAATGACGATGAGAAAAAGATAATCATCGCTTACCGCCGTCACATGAGGCATTAACCATAGCGTGGTAAGCGAAACGAGCATGGCGATAGCTGCATCAAAACAGCGCATGGCACGCCTGAGCCAATCGTTACTTTGGGTACCTTTTGTTACAGCCATGCCGTCATTGTGTCCCTAGATTGCGCCATCAACTACTGTTAATGATGCTAGCAGGTTCATAACGCCTGATAAGTCATCGCTGCTTAGCTCACCTACCGCTGACTGTAGCGCTAGGCTATCCAGGGCATACTCGCCAATGGTGTCTACGTACTGTATGCGTTGGTCAAACAGGCTTGCGCGGGCATCCAGTACGTCTACTAAATCGCGCAGGCCAAGCTGTTCGCCACGTTCGGCAGCTTCCAGAAACAGCTCGCCGGAGGCAATCGCTTGCTTCAGCGCTTCTATACGGCGTACGTGGCCGTTTAATGAGCGTAGCCGCTGGCGCACTTCCTGCACGGCTAAATTACGCTGGTTATCAAACGCTGCTTGGCGGGCATCAATGCGCCGTTCGCCTTGGCGCACGTTGGCGGTGGTGTAACCGCCCCGGTAAATGGGCACGCTCATTTCTACGCTGGCGCGGTAGTCTTCACTTTCCCTTAGCTCGTCGTCACTTTGGCGGTCGGAGTAGCTGAGGTTGAGGTTTAGCTCGGGATAGTAGCCTGCTCGACGGGTGCTGGCATCCGCTTCAGAGATGCGCTGCTCTTGGCGGGCCAGTAGCACGTCTAAATTTTGGCCGGTGCGGGCAATCCACTCATCTTGACTGCCCCACTCGCTTTGCAGGGTCACTTCTGATAGCTCCCCTACTGCTAGGCCACGGAACTCGGGCTGTGTGCCGGTCAGCCGTTCCAGGGTGCTAAGGGCGTTATCCAGCTCGTTCTCTGCCAGTACGGCATCCGATATCGCTTGGTCTAGACGCGACTGGGCTTCCAGCAGGTTGATGCGGTCGCCTACGCCTAAATCAAACGCGCGCTGTGCTTGGCGCACTTGCAGCTCTAGCGACGCTTGTTGTGATTCCAGCAGCCCCAAACGTTGGGAGGCGAGGTAGGCTTGCACGTAGGCTTCGCTTACTTGCAGGGCGAGGTCCCGTTCCACCACCGCAAGCTGCAGCTCTGCCGCATCCACCTGGGCGCTGGCGACATCCATACCGCGCCAGCGCTCTAGGCTGAACAGCGGCTGCTGTAGCTGCAGCTGCCAATACTCTTCTTCTATCTCTCCTGGGCGCTGGGCAGGCTGGTCGAGGCCAAAATCATCAGGTGAGGTTTGAATATTGGTGGAGTCTTGCCATAGGTAGCCGCCGGTGGCGCTGACTTGCGGCAGCAGCTGCGAGCGCGCCATAGGAACTTCTTCCCGCGTGGCGGCTAGCTCATAGCGCTGGCGGGAGAGGTCGGCGTCGTGCTCTAACGCACGGGCAAATAGCTCGGGCAGCGATGGCAATGCTGCGGGCAGTTCGCTGTTTTGCTCTAAGGCGGCTAGCTCTGCCATCGCCTCGTTGCCTGCGGGCGGGTCTTGCTGGGCGTGGGCATAAGGTGCCGCGAGCATGCCGATAGCCAGTGCCAACGGAGTGAGGCGTGTTAGCATCTGTGTCATTAGTCCTCGCGTAGGGCGCGTGCCAGCATATCGGTGATGGGTTTGGCAATGTAGCTGGCGAAGGTGCGTTCACCGGTGCGGATCATCACTTCAGCCGGCATACCCGAGAGCAGTTGCATGTGTTCGTTCATTTGCGTGTAACCCTCTTCGGTCACGCGAACCCGCGCACGGTAGTAGCGCTCGCCGGTGGCTTCATCTTCAAAACTGTCGGCGCTGACATGGATCACTTCGCCGTCAATCACATCGGTCAGCCGCTGGTTGAAGGCGCTAAAGCGGATCTCGGCAAACTGGCCGATGTAGATGTTGTCGATATCGCGGGTGGGAATGCGGGCTTCCACCACAAAGCCATCGTTAGAGGGCACTACCTCCATAATGGTATCGCCACCGCGAATCACCGCGCCTACCGTGTTCACTTGGCGGCCTACCACGGTGCCGGAAACCGGTGCGGTAATCACGGTGCGCTCTACTTGGTCGCTCAGCGAGACAATCTGCTCTTCGGCTTGGGCAATTTGCGCCTGAGCTTCCCGCAACTGTTCGCCCACCTCTTTCTGGAACTCTTGCTGCTGAATCTCTTTCTGCATGCGGTTTTCGCTGATTTGCGAACGCAGCTGGGCGATGTTGGCGCGGAATTCGGCGTTGTCGCCTTCGTACTGCAATACTTGGCGCTCTAGCTCGCGCAGGCGCTGGTTGTCGCCCAGGCCTTCACGGTAGAGCGAGCGGAAGTCTTCTGCTTCCGAGCGCAGCGAGGAGATACGCTGAGTATTCACCGAAATGCGCTGCTCTAGCCCGTCGATTTGTTCCTGCATCTGGATGATCTGCTCATCCAGGGATTCCAGCGTGCTGATCAGCGATTGGCGGCGCGCCGTGAACAGGCTTTGCTGTACGGCAATAATCTGCTGCACGCGGGGGCTGTCGGCGTCTTGAATATCTTCAGGAATGACCATCATCTCTGCGCCTTCTTGCTCGGCTAGCAGGCGGGCTTCCATGGCGCGGTTGATGAGGTATTGCGAGCGGGCAATTTCCAGCTGCGAACGCGCCTGGGTGTCACTTAGCACAATTAGCGGCTCGCCGGCCTCTACTTTGTCGCCATCCTCGACCAGCAGTTCGCGCACAATGCCGCCTTCCAGGTGCTGTACGGTACGCTTGAAGGATTCGATAGAGACACTGCCTGGCGCCACCACGGCAATCGCGAGCGAGGCCGTTATTGACCACAGAACAAAACCGCCCAGAGCAATTAGTAGAATGCTATACCCTAACCTGCGGTAGCCTTTGTCGCTGGTGGGTAGCTTTTCTGAGGCTTCACCATCAATCGTGGCGGGGCCGTTGGGGGTAACGTCTATTTCTTGGTTCGCGGGTAGATTGCGTTGGTCGTTGCTCATGTTACTTCTCCTCGCCTCCGCGACCGCCGGAAATCGCTGAAAGCCGTGCTGAATTCTGCTGGCTAACTTGAGAGCGTGGCTTTTTGGCAAATTGGGCTAGCACTTGGTCGCGGGGGCCAAACATGCTGACCTGGCCTTCTTTCATTACCAATAATTTATCCATACTTTTCAGTACGCTAGTACGGTGGCTAATCACAAATAGCGTGGTGCCTTCCGCTTTTAGCTGGGCAATGGTTTGTGCCAGAGCACGCTCGCCTGCGTCATCCAGGTTGGCGTTGGGTTCGTCCAGTACGATCAGCACCGGGTTGCCGTAAAGCGCACGAGCAAGGCCAATACGCTGGCGCTGGCCGCCGGATAGTGCGCCGCTGGTGGAGGAAATGATGGTATCGTAGCCGTTCGGCAGCTCCAGAATCATTTCATGGACGCCCGCTTTCTTGGCGGCATCGACCACTTTCTGTGGGTCTATCTCGCCAAAGCGGGCGATGTTTTCGCTAATCGTGCCGTCGAACAGCTCGATATCCTGGGGCAGGTAGCCAATATAGGGGCCAATTTCATCGCGGTTGTACTGGGTAATAACACCGCCATCTAAGCGTACATCGCCCACTTGCGAGGGCCAGATACCTAACAGCACCCGCGCCAGAGTCGATTTACCAGCCGCACTTGGGCCGATAATGCCGACGTGTTCACCTTTAGGTACGGAGAAGTTAATACCGCGAATGGTCGCCATGCGGGCACCGGGGGGGGCTGCGGCTACGCCTTCCAGGGCTACTTCACCTTTAGGCGCGGGTAGCGACATTTTGCGCTGCTCGCTGGGGATTTGGGTGAGCAGTTCGTTTAGGCGCTCGTAGGAGCCACGGGCGCCAACAAAGCCTTTCCAGCCGCCGATCATTTGGTCGATAGGTGCTAATGCCCGCCCCATCAGAATCGAGCCTGCAATCATCATACCGGGGGTCATTTCACCCCTTAATACCAGCAACGCCCCTAAGCCTAGAATGAGCGATTGAAACAGCAGGCGGAGTATTTTGGAGGTGTTAGTTAGCGCACCGGCACGGTCGCTGGCTTGGGACTGCTTGGATAGAAACTCGTGATGCTTTTTCGACCAGCGCCCCATAATGCCGGGCAACATGCCCATGGCGTGCAGCACTTCGGCGTTGCGCAGGTTTGAGTTAGCTAGGTTCTGAGCTTGAATATGCTCGCTGTTGGCGTCTGCGAGGAGCTTTTTGGTGGCCTTTTCGTTGGCAATGGCCAGCGCTAGCAAGATGACCCCCGCGCAGGTGGCAAACACGCCCAGCCAGGGGTGGAACAGAAACAGTACGCCCAGGTAAACCGGCACCCAGGGGGCATCAAAAAAGGCAAACAGGCCGTTGCCGGTCAGAAACTGGCGCAGGCTGGTTAGATCGTTCAGCGGTTGGGCACTTTGGCTGCCTTGTGCCACCAAACTGCGGCGGAACATGGCACTGTAAAGGCGCTCGTTAATGGCGGTATCTAGCCGGTTGCCCACCCGCACCAGCATCCGCGAGCGTACCAACTCCAGCCCGCCCATAATCATAAACAGGAACACCACTACCAGAGTGAGCATGAGCAGGGTGTCGAAACTTTGGGTAGTGAGTACGCGGTCGTACACTTGGAGCATGTACATCGGCGGCACTAACATCAGTAAGTTGACAAACATACTGAAAAAACCGACCGATACAAACGAACCTTTGCAGGCTTTTAGCGCGCGCTGCAGATCCGTTGCTTCCTGTTGCTTTGCCATGAAGGGGTCACCGTTGAATCGAAAAGGCGTCAAGTGCAGATAAAACTAATCGCGGCAGCATAACAGAAACGCCCCTACCAAGGGTAGGGACGTTGGCGAGGAGAGCCATCAGACTGAAAAAAAACAGCTCTTTAAGGAAGGCAGAATCAACCTAGCAGTAGCATACTTTCTTCTGATTCTGTGAAACCAATCATCACTGCTCCTCTTTCTGCACCACCGTCTAGCTCATTGAGCCAGTACTCTTTTCCTGCTGCGTCAGAGGCTCTTTCGAGAACGTTAGCGTACATTAGTTCAACAAATTCGCTGTTATCTAGATTGCCATGCTGGCTATTAAATTCACTTGAGTTAATAAAGCTATTGGCAATATCACCCAGACTTTCTGAGGCATTCTTCTCAACCCAGTAGGCTAGCCCTTGGCTATCAGCTTCTCGGTCAAATGACGCGTCGTACAAGCGTAGCAGCGGATCAACTGGCTCATCGAAGATCAGCTCACTGCGCTCATTAAGGTTTTGAATACGCAGGTCTTCGCTGGCGGGTGTTTCTTCTTCACTAAACGGTGTTTCGCTGAACATAGCGGCCATATACTCTGCAAAAGCATCTTGCTCTGTACCTTTATCAGCAAACGTGAACTGGCCATCGTCGGTAAATGCATCCATCAGATCTAGACGGCTTTGATAGGTACCCTCTCCTAGTGGGTAGCCATCGCCACCGTCTGCCAGGAAGCCTAACGTAACGACTTTAATAGTATCTTCGGCATTACCAACCAAACTGCCATTAGCAACAAGCACATCATTCACAGTGCCATCGTTATTGAGGATAACGGCACTCTGAATACGTTCGCCAGCGGGCTGGCTCCAGTCGTAGCTATATTGAATGCCGCCTACTTGAGCAAACTGCCCCGCTGTTACGCTCGGCGCTGAAGCAGCCACCGCGTGCTCAAGCACATCCAGCAGCGTGCTACGCGTGATATTGATAACGACCCCTTCCCTTTTTAGCTCAAGTACTTTTTGGTTCAAGCATTGCTGCTATTCCTTGAGCTTACCTATGCAACAGTGACGAAAGCGTGACGCTTTCACGACAACTCATTGTCATTGCATAGCGCCGACGGGTAAGGGTGTTAAACTTATTGTTTATGCTTTCGATAATGGCGACTGATCCATATTGCACAGGGAGATTCATGTTGAGTTTATCTCGCTCTACTTCCGAGATTATTAATCAAAGTGGCATTGCCTTTGGCACTAGCGGCGCACGTGGCTTGGTGGAGCAGTTCACCGACGAAGTATGCGCGGCCTTTACCGTGGCCTTCATTTCCGCTATGAAGCGTTCATTTACATTTGAGCGCATTGCCTTGGGGTTGGACCGCCGCCCGAGCAGCCCTGGCATGGCTGCCGCTTGCACCAGCGCCGCCAAGGCGATGGGATTGGCAGTGGATGATTATGGCGTGCTGCCTACGCCCGCCCTGGCGCTGAAGGCCATGGCCGATGGCGTTCCGTGCATTATGATTACCGGCAGCCACATTCCCTTCGACCGTAACGGGATTAAGTTTTACCGCCCAGATGGTGAGATTAGCAAAGAGGATGAAGCGGCTATTTTACAGGCCGATGCTGCTATGCCTTCACTCGCTGCCGTTGAGCGCAATGAGGTATCGGATGCCGCTAACCAAGCCTATGCGGAGCGCTTTGCCACTTGGTTCCCTGGTGAGCCGCTAACAGGCTGGCGGGTTGGCCTTTACCAGCATTCCGCAGCGGGCCGTGACCTAAACGCGCATATTTTGGAAACGCTGGGGGCGGAAGTGGTAACGCTAGGCCGCAGCGATGCCTTTGTACCGGTTGATACTGAAGCGGTTAGCGAAGAGGACCAAGCCAAAGGGCATGCTTGGGCAAAACAGCATCATTTACACGCCCTGCTTTCTACCGATGGCGATGGCGACAGGCCGTTAGTGGGCGATGAAACGGGCACTTGGCAGCGTGGCGATATCGTGGGGCTGCTATGCGCTCGCGCATTGAATATTGAGGCACTGGCAGTGCCGGTGAGTTGTAATACTGTCATTGAGCAGTGCGGTGCTTTTAAGAAAGTCGCGCGCACACGCATTGGCTCCCCTTATGTATTGGCGGGCATGGCAGCGCTTTCAGCAGACTTTAACCGCGTGGCGGGGTTTGAGGCGAACGGCGGCTTTTTACTGGGCAGTACGCTGGAGGAGGATAAACGCCAGCTCGCAGCATTACCCACCCGCGACGCTCTGCTGCCTGCACTCACGCTAATGGTAATGGCAGCTGAAAAAGCGGTTCCGCTCTCTCAGCTATTCGCTGAATTGCCTGCCCGTTATACGGCGAGTGATCGCTTAAAGGAGTTCCCCACCGAGAAAAGCCGTGAGCTTTTGGCGGAGTGGGAAACCTCCCCAGCTACCTTAGTGCAAGTACTAGGGTTGGAGGCGTCGGTGGCCCATATTGATACCACCGATGGCCTTCGCACCACGCTGGATAATGGGGATATCGTTCACCTTCGCCCTTCGGGTAATGCCCCTGAGCTGCGCTGCTACTGTGAATCTGATGAACAGGCCAAGGCCTCTTCATTGGTACAAAAGTGTTTGCGGGCGCTAGCTACCCTCCCGCTTTAAGTCAGCCAACAAGAAACGGGCACCCTGTTTGAGGGTGCCCGTTTCTTGGGCTTTCCGTAGCCTAGGAGAGACTGTGAGAGAGCCTTAACACGAACTTACTGACAATCAGCTTATTTGTAAACCGGGAAGCGGCCACAAACTTCAGCGACTTTATCAAGCACTTGGGCTTCGACGCTGCTGGTGTCTTCGCCTTTGGCCAGTACATCGAGGATATCGCAAATCCAGCCTGCCAGCTGCGTACACTCCTCTTCACCGAAACCGCGCGTGGTGACTGCCGGGGTGCCGATACGCAGGCCAGAGGTGACGAACGGGCTTTGCGGGTCGTTCGGTACGGCATTTTTATTGACGGTGATGTGGGCGCGGCCAAGGGCGGCATCCGCATCTTTACCAGTCACGCCCTGCTTGATCAGTGATAGCAAGAACAGGTGGTCTTCAGTGCCGCCGGAGACGATGTCGTAACCGCGATCCATGAATACCTTAGCCATGGCTTGAGCGTTCTTAACCACCTGTTGCTGGTAGGTTTTGAACTCGGGTTCCATGGCTTCTTTGAAGCAAATCGCTTTGGCGGCAATCACGTGCATCAGCGGGCCGCCCTGGCCACCGGGGAAGACTGCCGACTGCAGCTTTTTCTCGATATCCGGGTTGTTCTCGGCCGAGAGAATCACGCCGCTACGCGGGCCACGCAGGGTTTTGTGGGTTGTGGAGGTCACCACATGGGCGTGGGGCAGCGGGCTGGGGTAAACGCCAGCAGCGACCAAGCCAGAAACGTGCGCCATATCCACCAGCAAGTAAGCACCTACTTCGTCGGCGATTTCGCGGAATTTTGCCCAGTCCACGATTTGTGAGTAGGCAGAGAAACCGGCGATGATCATTTTCGGCTTGTGTTCACGGGCCAGTTCAGCTACTTGGTTGTAATCGATCAGGCCTTGCTCGTTCAGGCCGTACTGAATGGCGTTGTAGTGCTTGCCGGAGAAGTTGGGCTTGGCACCGTGAGTCAGGTGGCCGCCCGCGTCTAGGCTCATACCGAGGATGGTGTCGCCCGGTGTGACCAGCGCTTGGAAAACAGCGCTGTTGGCTTGAGAGCCAGAGTGCGGCTGCACGTTGACATAGGTCGCGCCGAACAGCTGCTTGGCGTAGTCGATGGCCAAGTTTTCAGCGATATCGACAAATTCACAGCCGCCGTAGTAGCGCTTGCCTGGGTAGCCTTCGGCGTATTTGTTGGTCAGCTGGCTGCCTTGCGCTTCTAGTACGCGGGGGCTGGCGTAGTTTTCAGAAGCAATCAGTTCGATGTGGGCTTCTTGGCGTGCCACTTCTTTTTGCATGGCATCAAACAGCGCATCATCGAATCCGGCAATTGTCATGTCGCGGCTGAACATCGGCGGGAACCTCGTTAGAAAGGATCATCATGGAGAAGCGAGGCGGCTATCATACCGCAGCCTGACGCGACTTTCATCGCATCCGCGTCAGGTGGTGCATGAGCATGTTTCATGTTGTGAGCCGGGTAAAGTTCTGACCAAATGGACAACCATGCGTGCCCGTCGCCCAACAAATTGGCCTCCCACAGGGGGGCACATTACTTGATCGATAAGGCCAGCTGTAGGAGGGAGCTTTAGCTCGCGATGATGAAGGCACTGGTGCCTCGGCAGGCTAAGGGCGGCTGGCGCCGCCGTCGCCCAATAAATTGGCCTCCCACGGTGGGGGCACATTACTTGGAATCGATCAGGCTTGTTGTAGGAGGGAGCTTTAGCTCGCGATGATGAGGGCACCGGTGCCTCGGCAGGCTAAGGGCGGCTGG
>NZ_JAMZBE010000039.1:0-27067 GCF_024158645.1 Halomonas sp. 707B3 | reverse complement strand
CCTCAGCCAGTCGGGCCCTGATTGTACAAAAAGCGGGGCCGAAAATCGCTGAATGCACGGACGCTAACGTCGCTCGCGCTACCAGCCACGCCGTCCCAGTCTCGCCAATTCGCTATCCAACTGCTGCACCGCCTGCTCCGGCGTGATACTGCCGGACAGCGCATCGTGCACGCGGTTGAAGATCGCGTTGGAGACCCGCGGATAGGCATCGCCGGTAATGCTGGCCGGGCGCGGCACGCCGTTCATCACCGTCTCATACAGCTCACCGATAAACGGCTGAGCGGCCAGCACGTCTTCATCTTCATAGAGCGCTGGGCGCGTGGGGTTGCGGCCAAACTCGATGGCGTGGGCTTTTTGCTGCGCTTCAGCGGTGAGATAAGCCACCAGGTCAGCGGCCGCCTGCGGCTCATCCGAGTAACGGGAAACCGCCCAGTTCCAACCGCCTAGCGTTGCCACCGACTGCCCTTCTGGCCCGCTGGGCAGCGGCGCTACGCTGAACTTGTTCTGGATCGGCGTGCCGTCCGCTTGGCCCAGCGACCACGCGTAGGGCCAGTTACGCATAAACACCGCGTTGCCCGCCTGGAAAACGCCGCGAGCCTGCTCTTCCATGTAGTTACGCACACCTTCTGGACTGATATCCCCCACCCAAGAAGCCGCTAGCGCCAGGGCTTCCACCGCCTGGGGGTTGTTCACCGTGACCTGCCCCTCGGCATCCACGAACGTACCGCCGCCGTAGCTCGCCACCCACTCCAGCGCGTTGGTGGTCAGCCCTTCGTAAGCGCGCCCTTGAAAGACGAAACCATGCATGCGCTCGTTACCCGCTTCCCGCTCGGCGTTTTGAATGCGTCGGGCGGTGTCGGTCAGCGCTTGCCACGTCTGCGGCACGTCAGCGCCGTACTGCTCAAGCAGGTCGTGGCGGTAGTAAAGCAGTCCGGCATCGGTAAACCACGGCAGCGCGACCAGCTTGCCCTGCACGGTGTTGTTCTCCATCAGCGAGGGAATAAATCCTTCTGCTGCGCCTTCCGGCAGGTAATCGTGCAAATCCACCAAGTGCTCTGCCAGCAGGCCCGGCCAGACGATATCCACCATCAGCACATCAACATCCTGCGATTGGCTGCCCAACAGCTGTTGATAAAGCGAGAGCTTTTCGGTGGGCGAAGCGGGCGTGGTGACGATATTGACCTGATGGCCGTTGGCCTCGGCCCAGCGCTGCGATAGCTCCGGGCAGAAATCCGCCGCCCCACCGTCGCCACAGGCAACGGTGATCTCGGCGGCCATCGCAGGCAGCGTCGTGGGCAGCAGGGTCAGCAGTAGCAGCGGTGTTTTCAGTGGTTGGCGCATCGTGGAGTCCTCATCTTGTTATTGGGTGTCTTGCGTTTAGAAGATGCGTAATTAAACGGTCTCGTTAGCTGGCAATCGCCAGGCTGCGGTCCTCCAAACTGGAAACAAAGCAGGCGTCCAGCACGGTTTGAATGGCCGCACCGCGGGCAAAATCGGGCTGGTCGTTCTCCCCCGTGCGAATGCTCTCGATAAAGCGCTGATAAATGCTGGGCGTGGGCGGCGCTTTAACGGTGCTCCAGCGGGCGGGATGCACATCGTCGTTCAGGCATACCTGTACGTCGTCTTTAGAGGCATCCAGATCCACACGAATCGCGCCTTTATCACCGTGAACGCTCAGCGTTAGCGAGTTGTGGTGGCCGGTGGCCCAACGGGTCGCTTGGATAGTACCCATGGCGCCGTTGGCAAAGCGCACGCGCATCAGCGCGGTGTCGTTGGCGTCCAGCACGTAGTCGCCAATGCGGTTATCCGGCGCTTTATCGAAGCAGGTCAGCTCGCAGTTCACCCGAGTGATATCGCCCACCGGGAAGCTGGCGAAATCGACGATATGCACGCCCACATCGCCTAGCACCCCTTTGCTGCCGTGCGCTTCCGAGAGCCGCCATAGCCACTGGCTTTCTTGGTCCCAGCGGCCCCAGGCATTGCTCACCAGCCAGCTTTGGCGGTAGCTGGCGTCTACATGGCGCACGGTACCAATCGCGCCGCCGGTAATCAGCGCGCGGGCGTGCTGAATGGCGGGGGCGTCCCGGTAGCTCAGGTTGACCATGTTGATGACGTTGGCGGCCTGGGCGGCGGCGGCCATCTCATGGGCATCCTCGGCGTTGGTGGCTAGGGGCTTTTCACACAGAATGTGTTTACCTGCGGCAATGGCAGCCAGCGACGTGACCTTGTGTACGCCATCCGGAGTGACGTTGCTCACCGCGTGGATATCGTCCCGGGCCAACATGGCGTCCAGGTCTTGATACACGTCAGCAATGCCGTGGCGCTCGGCAAACGCTTGGGCTTTAGGATAGTCTCGGTCGCAAACGGCCACGACCTCAACGCCTTCGATGCGGCCATAGTGCTTGGCGTGTTCGCCCGCCATGCTGCCGGCGCCAATAATTGCTAAACGGATCATTTGAAGCCCTCCTCGCCGGGTTTATGCAGGCTTTCACCTTTGATTTCGACCGGGTTGGGCGCCTGGTCGGCGGGCACGTTGGGACAGCTATCGATCCAGCGTGAGCCTTCCGGCTGTGCCCAGACAACGGCATTTTTGAGCACCCGCTTCACCTGCTCGTCGTAGTAGATCGGATAGGTTTCATGGCCGGGTCGGAAGTAGAAAATCTTGCCGTTGCCACGCTTGTAGGTCAGGCCGGAGCGAAACACTTCACCGCCTTCAAAGGCGCTGATAAAGATCACTTCGTCCGGGTTAGGTACCGCAAATGGCTCGCCGTACATTTCGGTATGGGGCAGCTCCAGATAATCCCCTAGGCCCTGCACGATGGGGTGGCCAGGATTAACGACCCAAAGGCGCTCACGCTCACCGGCTTCTCGCCATTTCAGCGAGCAGGTAGTCCCCATCAGCCGTTTGAAGATTTTGGAGTAGTGGCCGGAGTGCAGCACGATCAAGCCCATGCCCTGCAGCACGCGTTTTTGCACCCGATCAACGGTCTCTTCCAGCACGTCGCCGTGGGCAGCGTGGCCCCACCATAGCAGCACGTCGGTATTCTCCAGTGTCTCCTCGCTGAGCCCTTGTTCTGGGTCTTGCAGCGTGACGGCGGTGGCGGACAGCGCCTCTGACTCATTCAAACCGTCGGCGATGCACTGGTGCATGCCGGTTGGGTAAATGCGTGCTACCACCTCGTTGGTTTGCTCGTGGACGTTTTCGCCCCACACGGTGACGTTAAGGGTCATCTGTTCTCCTCATACAGCTCTGGCAGTTGAATCAAAAGGGCATTAATTAGAGCCTCAAGCGTTAAAGTAAACGTTTACGGCCAACACGTAAACGTTTACTAAAATGCAACTTTAGTCATATCTATGCGTATATCCTGGTGATGAACACTATTGGCATCGCGGCGAGGTTATCCGTATTCTGAGACGTAACCACGCGCTTTAGAGTGAATAACTAACTGTTCTAACAGTAGGAGAACGCCATGGCTGGTTTACTGCCCAACGTCGATCCCGACGGCTTGCTTGAGTACTCAGTGGTCTACACGGACCGCTCCTTGAATCACATGTCACAACAGTTTCAAACGGTGATGCGCGATATTTCTGCCACGTTGAAAGAGGTGTATAACGCACACGCGGCGGTCATCGTGCCCGGTAGCGGCACCTTTGGTATGGAAGCAGTGGCGCGTCAGTTTGCTCTTGACCAGAAAACGCTGGTCATCCGCAACGGCTGGTTTAGCTATCGCTGGACGCAAATTATTGAAATGGGTCGCTTAACTGAACAGCACACCGTACTTAAAGCACGACGCCTGAATGCCGTTGAGCCACACTCCTCCTTTCAGCCAGTGCCCATTGACGAGGCCGTTGCGCGAATTCACAGCGAGCAACCCGCAGTAGTATTTGCGCCTCAGGTCGAAACCTCCGCAGGCTTGCTGCTTCCAGATGACTATATTCAGGCGCTAGCGCAGGCAACTCACGCGGTAGGTGGCCTGTTCGTATTGGATGCCATTGCTGCTGGTACCCTATGGGTAGATATGCAGGCACTGGGCATTGATGTGGTAGTGAGTGCGCCGCAGAAAGGATGGAGTGGGTCCCCCTGCTGCGCCATGGTGATGCTCTCAGAGCGTGCCACCCAGCGCTTGAACGAGACCCAGAGCAATAGCTTCGCCTGTGACCTGAGCAAGTGGCATAGCATCATGCAGGCCTATGAGAACGGTGGGCACGCTTATCATGCCACTATGCCCACAGATGCCTTGCGAACACTGCGCGATATCATGCAAGAGACACGCGACTACGGTTTTGCCAAAGTTAAAGAGGAGCAGCAGGCGATTGGACGTGAAGTACGCGCCATGCTGAAACGCCACGGATTTATAAGCGTTGCTGCACCAGGCTTTGAAGCACCCGGCGTAGTGGTGTGCTATAGCGAGGATAGCGGCCTGGTGGGCAAGCTTGCCCAGGCGGGCGTGCAAGTGGCAGGCGGTGTACCGCTGATGTGCGATGAGGGCGACAACTTCCAAACTTTCCGCATAGGCCTGTTTGGGCTGGATAAGCTGCACCATACGGAGCGCAGCGTGGAGAGCCTGGAACAAGCAATCAAGGCAGTCTCATAAGGTAGAAAATGCCCGCTAGTGCATAGCTGCATAGCGGGCACGATCAACGACTCCCTCAACACTATTGGTCTGGTTACGAGAGGAGTATTCAGACCACAGGAAAGGCGCTGTCAAAGACTATATATACCCCACACCCCGAGGCATCATGCCCAGGTGGTTTTCAACTCGGGTAACGCCCGGCACGTTCTCAGCAGCCACCGTCACCGCCTGTTTCTGCTCAAGGGATTCAACCAACCCCCAGACGGCCACCACGCCGCCATCCACAATCACACTGATGCCTGCAGTTTGCACGCCTGTGTGGTGCTCCACCTCATTCAGAATGGCCTCCCGTATCTGGCGGTCATCCGTAGGCGACTGCGTTGATGCGACCACTGCGTTGGCAATACCTTGCAGCAAATTGGCGCGGCTGACGATGCCCACTAACCTGCCTTCACGCACAACCGGCACGCGCTTAATGTGGTGCTTTTCTAACAGCCGGGCAATGGTATGTAGCGGCGTGTTCTCTTCAACGGTCATGGGGTTCGGGGTCATCACTTCATGGGCTTTACGACCATGAGACTTAACATAGTCGCCAGCATCCTTGCCGCCGCTGAACAGCGTCAACCACCACGAGTGGCCATGCTCGCTGTCATCTTTTACCCGACGCATCAAATCGCCTTCGCTGACAATCCCAACCACCCGGTGCTCATCATCTACCACGGGAACCGCACTGATCCGGTGTTTGAGCAACAGTTGTGCAATGTCACGCACTTCAGTATCGTGCCCTACACTTACCACTTTGGGTGTCATGATATCGATAGCTTGCATGGTTATCCTCCTTGCGCCCAGCCCTTGAGTCAGCCCTCTTTTCAAGGCTCACCTGCCTATTCTTTGAGACTAGTTCGCTGCAGAAAATTTACCCATACCAGCTAAGTATCTAAGCCCGCGCGTTGAGACTATTTTGATCTAACGCAGTTTATTGCCATTTTGTTCAGCGCTGCTCTCCGCGACTCTTTCCACCGCGACGATGCCAGAACGGCTGACCACGACCTTCCAACGGGCAAGATAGGGCGTGTCCTCGCTGCCGGTTTCACGTATCACTAGGTTGAACAGGTGGCGCCGCTCAACACTCTCCCGCACTGATTGGCCCTCTTTTAAACGGTAGATGTGATGTTTCTCTTTGCTCATTAGGCGGGTCAGCATCGAGAGGTCGATATGCAGCGTTTCGCGGGTGTGTTCATAACCACTGAGAAAGCGCGTCGGCGACATACGTGAGCTGGAGCGGTAGTGCATCACCACCTCGTCACGCTGGGCCACGGTGCGCCGCCGCATCTGCTGAATATCGCTATCCAGAGCAGAGTAGCGCTTGTAGTCGAACCACTCAAGCTGCCGCCCCACCAGGGCGTTTCGGGTGGGGTCGATGTATTGGCGACGCCACTTGGGACGGCCGCGACGCAGCCAGCGCCATAGGGTGTTACGCAGATCGTCTTTGAAAACTTCCCGCAGCGCATAGAGCAGCGCCATGGCCAGTACAAACAGTGCGGTAATATCCCCTAGGGCGTTGCGTAGCTGCAGAACACCCAGCGACACAAACGCCATCACCACCGCCGTGGCCAGCGCTTTGACCGCCTTTTGTTCGCCGCTACCCAGCTCCAGGGCACGCTGCTTGAGGGTGATCGGTTGCTCAATCAGGCGCCGCAGCAGGCGCATTTTATTCGACATGCGAGTCGGATCTTCCATGACCCGTTCAGCGTTGTACTCCTGGGCCTGACGGTACTCCCCTTCGCGCTGGCAAATGTTAATAAAGCGCCGCTTGATATCACTAAACGGCCCGCCCCGTGGCATATGCGCGACTAGGGCTAATAGCTGCTGTTCGGTAAACCAGGAGAGGTAGTTGTCAATATTGGCAAAGTATTTGTACAGCCGCTCGTCACTGGGCGGATTGCGCCGTAGGCGTTTTAATATGCCGTCACTGAGATCGCTCATCTCGGCGAGCTGCTCGCTCAGCGCGTCGGCTTTCTCTTGCCAAGCGGAGGGGTCATCGCCTGGCTCCCGACGCAGTTTACGGGCATCAGAAAGCAGTTGTTGCGTGGTGCGCTCCAATGCACCCACGTATTGATAGGCGTAAAGGCTGAGGCTGAGGCGGTAAGAGTCGCTGCCCAACTGGTTACGGCTGGCCAGTCGGCTATGGACCAGCGGCAGATGGTATTCATCGCTGTAGTAGGTGCGCGAGACGCTAATCGCACCGTGGTAAAATGCCTCTTCGGAGATGACTTGGGTGCTTAACCCCAGCTCTTTGGGCACAAACAGATACACATCGAGCGTATGCGACGTTTCTTCTTTTAGCCGCCGCGACAGGCGTAGCTGGAAACTATTTTTACGCTCAACGTTGATCACCTCACTAATCTCCTACTTCATTGCCAAACACGATGATATACCATGGTTAATTCGCCATAGTGGTCTGCTAAACAGAGGCTACGGTTTACTACTTCGCCTTGGAGCTAGGGAATGTCCATCGCCCGTTTTTCACCCTTTGAGCTGCTGCTGCTCAAAAGCCGCAGCCAAGTGGATACGGCTACACTGCTACTGCTGGGCTGGGTGCTGGTGCACCGCCAGCACGTCTCGGAAGGCCAGCGGCGTCGCCGTTTGGCCCAGGTGACGGCGCAGTTTCGCCACGGGCATGAACTAGGGCCGGTGATGAGCATTGCCCACAGCCAAGACCTGCACGCCATCCAGCTCGCCGCCGAGGTAGTGCGCAAAGAGTGCTCTAAAGAGCGTAGCCTGAGTGTGATGCACCAGGCGATTACTGTCGCGACAGACGACGGTGATATCTCGCTTGCCAATCATTATATCCTGCGTTTTTTAGCCGATTTGCTAAACGTAGCTCCAGCCACCTTGGGCACGCTTTTTCAAGAGCTGACCGGCCAGCCCTTGCGCCCACCAGAAGACCCAAGCCGAGACGCCTATTGGCAAACCCACGACCCGGCTTATTACGCCCAGAAGGCGCAAGAAGAGGCCGACGCCGCCCAACGCGAGAAGGCATCGCAAGAACAGGCTGAACAGCAGCAGCGGGCCAAAGCGGATAAACAGCAGGAAAAGAAGCAGAAACAGCAGGAAAAAAAGCAGCAAAAAGAGGACGCCCGCCGTGCCAAAGCGCGGGCGGAGCAGTCCAGCGCCGAACAGGCCAGAGCAGAGAGAGCCAGAGCCGAGCAAGCGCGTCAGGAGCAGGCCCGGCAAGAGCAGGCGCGCCAGGAAGAAGCTCGGCGACGCCACTATCAGCGCAGCAGCCCTCCACCGCCTGACCGCACCACCCGCGCCCTGGCCGTGCTGGGGTTAACCCCCGGCGCGAGCAAAACTGACGTGCGCCGGGCGTATCGGCGCATGGCCCAACTCCACCACCCTGACCGTTTCTATTCCGAAAGTGAGCATCAGGTAGCGCTGGCGTCGGCACGTTTTCAACGTATCAAAAATGCCTATGATTACCTGATGCAAACCTATTAACCGTTACCACTTGGGGAGTGATCACCTGGATTATGCGTGACCTGTATCAACGCCTCGCTCTGTCGCCTGACGCGAACGACCATCAGATCAACAGTGCCGTGGCCCGCTGCCCGAACAGCGCGCTACGCCAGGATGCCACGTCAGTGCTCGCCGTTGCCCCACACAGGGAAACCTACGATACTCTTCACCACACGCTGAGCGACATTGGGCGCCTGCGCGCCCGGTTGGGCCTAACCCATGGCGCCCACTGGCAGGGCGATGTGGCCAATGATTTTTCGCTGCCGCCGGATAACGCGATCTCCCGCCACGATGAGCTAGTCGACCGCGTCAGCCACGCGGTCTCGCTCTATAACCGCTGGCGTCGCCTGCGCGGGCCTTGGTTACTCATCTCCGTTTTCACCGTGGGGGCGGGCATAGGCCTCGCTTTGGGGTTTGCCTTGAGCCTGGGGCTTGGCATGGGCTGAAGCACCGTTGCGCTCCCGCTCATCCTGGCGTATTTCTGCCTGGGTGGGCCGCGGTGCGGGCTTCGGCGGCGCAGGCTTTTTATGCGCCTCGTCCTGTGCAGAAGCGCTGCTCTCCTCGCCCCGCTCCATGCTTAAATCGGTGCCGGAGGTGTCTTCCATACGCGACTCTGAGCGTGCCTCCATGCTGACACTCAAACGCGGTACGCCCAGATCGATCTCTTGTGCTTCCATGCGCTGCTTCAGCAGCAGATTGAAGGCGCGGGAAACATCCCACTGCATTTCCGGCGCGGTGCGAAAGCGCATCCGCAAAATCGGGCAGCCCTCTTCAAAGCCCTGCACGCCCTGCATCTCCAGCGGCGACCAAATATAGTGGCGCATCATCGGGTCTTTACGCAGCTCCTGGGCGGTCTCCTGCATGAGGGTAATCGCATCGTCGATTTTCATATCGAACGGAATACGAATACGCATCAGGGCAATGCCGAACTGGCGGGACATATTGTGGATCGACTCAATGCGGCTAAAGGTGATGATATGCACCACGCCATCCAGGTCTCTCAGCCGCACCGTGCGCAGTGTTAACCCTTCTACTGTGCCCATATGGCCGTTGATTTGCACAAAGTCATCCACCGCCAACGAGTCTTCAATCAGAATAAAAATACCGGTGATTAAATCCTGCACCAGGGTTTGGGCACCAAAACCAATCGCCAGACCGATCACACCGGCACCCGCCAGCAGTGGCGTGACGTTCACCCCAAGGTTGGCTAGCCCCGCAATCACCGCGATGATCAAAATAGCGACAAAAATCACGTTGCGAATCATCGGCGTAATGGTTTGCGCCCGCGCCTGGTTCACGCGCCGCCCGCGGGAGCGAGCCGACGACGTCAACGCCCGCTGAATGGCCGTATCGGCAAAAATCCATACCAGCCAGGCCAGCAAAATCGTAGCACCAAGGCTCACCAGCGCTTGCCCGATCCGGGCGCTCGCCACGGCCTGCTGCCCCAGCCCAAACAGCGACCCTCCCCATACCTGCATGGAGAGCTCGGCAAACACCATCCACGCGCAGATATGCGCCAGCACAAAGCCAAAGCGCTCTAAGCGCTTGCGGTACTGGCTAAAACGGCGGCGATGACGGCGTTTATTAAGCCGCTCTGATTGCCGACGCAACAGCCCAGTGACCACTAGCGTTAATACCAGCAGGCTGGCAGAGACAATCGAGCGTGCCAGGGCCGTGCCCACATCGCCCACGGTAATAAAAATCGCCAGCAGCGAGCCGCCCACCATCAATAGCGCGGGGATATGCCAAAGCCCGCCCAGGGCACGAATCATCTCAACAGCGGCGCTGGCATCCCGGCGCTGCTTGTAAGGCCGGTTGCAAATCAGATGGCGTATAGGGCGCTGAAACTTAAAGATAAAGCGCGCCGATAGCAGTGCTGCCAGCATGTTCGCCAGCACCGATACCAAGCCGGAAAGCTCTGCGCCTAGTAGTTCTACTAAGCGCGTGGAGTTCACCGCATCGCCCAGAGCAATCAACGCGCCAATCACAAACAGGCCACGCAGCGCTTTATGCTGTAGCACCTGCACCGCGGGGAAGCGATGGCCCCGACTGAAGAAGGCGATCACGGTCTCAAACACTACCGAGAGCGCGCGGCCACATAGGCAGATATATGCCACCACCAGCACCACGGCACGCCCTGGGCTGTAAGGCAGGATTTGACCAATACCGAGCGTAATGGCAAACGCCAGCGTCCACGGCAGCATGCGACGTAAAAAGTGCACCGCCAGTAGCCACGCTTTGGGGTCGCGGGGAAGATCCAACGGCCAGTGGCGACGCGTGGCGACTAAGCGGCCAAAGGCAATCATCACTACCAACAGCGCGCTCCATACAAAGGCCAGCACGGCGCCGTCGGCCACCGCGCGAATGGCCTCCCCTTGGTCAGCGCCATCATTTAAAGCGCGTAAGTCATCCGCCCCCTGCACTAGCTGGCGTGACCACTCGTCAATCGGTGAATCACCAGCCTGGGCCTGTTCGCCAATGTCGGTTAGCGTATCGGCCAGTGCACCTAGCAGGCCTTGCCTTACCACGCCCTCGTCTTCGGCCGCATCGGTGCTTACCTGAAGCTCCCGCAGCGACTCAAGTAGCGCAGTACGCTGCTGCTCGTTTTCGAGCATGGAGATCACATCGCTAAGCGAGCGCTGAAAATCTTCGTTACTTACCTCGGCCTGTTCCGACGAGTCGCCACCCGTCAGGTTAGGCAAGGAAACACTCTGCGCCAGTGCCGCCGCGCTGAGCAGCATGCTGAGCACTACGCCTACGATGATTTTGGTTATCCAGTGCTGTCGCACACGTCACTCCCGACATAGACCGGCCACAGGTACCGGTGATTAACATTTACTTCGTTGATTACGCTCAGCCTCAACGCGTGACTATGATAGGCTGACCCTTCAAACGTTCCTCTCAAGGATACCGAGATGACGCTGCAAGCCCCACCCAAACGCGTAAATAAAGATGGCCAAACACGCTGCGTCGGCGTTGAAATCGAGTTTGCCGGGCTACCGCCCCGCGAGACGGCTGAGCTGGTGCGCACGCTATTTGGTGGGGAGCTTAACGTGGTCAGCCCTCATCGGCTACAGGTGGAAGGCACACGTTGGGGAGAGTTTGGCATTGAGCTGGATACCCAATACGCCCACCCTGATAAAGCACTGCTGGAAGAGCACCATGAAAGCGACAGTGAATGGGCGCGCCAGCAGCACCAGCGGCGAGTAGAGTTTCACCAAAAAACCCGCGAGCTGATCGGCGATATGGTGACCGGCTTGGTGCCCACCGAAATCGTCTGCCCGCCTATTCCTTGGGACGAGCTAGAAACACTCGATACGCTCTTTGAAACGCTGCGGGAAAAAGGCGCCAAAGGCACCGATGCCAGCCTGCTCTATGGTTTTGGACTACACCTGAACCCTGAGGTGGAAAGCCAGGAGGTGGAGTACCTGCTCGCCATGATGCGCGCCTACCTGCTGCTGGCCAATTGGCTGCGTGAAGAAATTAAGGTGGATATCACCCGCGAAGTGCTGCCTCACGCCAACCCGTTTCACAAAGAGTATGCCCTGAAGGTGCTGGACGTCCGCTACCAACCGGATCTAGATACCTTTATCGACGACTATTTACACTATAACCCGACTCGTAATCGGGAGTTGGATCTGCTCCCGCTGTTTGCCTATTTGCGCCCCGACCACCCCCACGAGCTGCTGCATGGCGAGCTCACCAAACCGCGCCCGACCTTTCACTACCGCTTACCTAACGCGCAGCTCTCTCAGCCGGGCTGGGGGTCAGTGGTGGAGTGGAACCGCTGGGTAGAGGTAGAGAAGCTGGCTGCTGACGACCAAGTATTGCGGGCGCGCTGCGATGAGTACATCGACGAGCATAGCAAGCCATGGTGGGCCCGCTTAAAAACTAAGCTACTGAGGCCATTTAGCGCTTCTTAAAACGACGCTCACCCTTCACCCTACTGGAAAGACGAGACGCCGCCTGCATGCCTCGACCACTCATCGGAATTACCACCTCGGATCGTAAAAGCCAGCTTGCCTGGTGCTTTGACTGGTTTGCCGTATGGCGTCACGGCGGCAAACCGCTACGTCTGTCGCCCTCTCGCCCTATGCCCGAGCACCTGGATGGGCTGATCATCGGCGGCGGCGATGATATTCAAGCGCAACTGTACGGCGGCGAAGTCCAGCTCGACGTGCGCTTGGACCCCGCCCGGGACGAGTTAGAATTGAGCTTGTTGAATCGGTTCATTCCGCAAAACACGCCGGTGCTTGGCATCTGCCGGGGCGCTCAGTTAATTAACGTACATTTGGGCGGCACGCTGGACCCCGATATTTATACGACCCATGAAGGGTTGAAGCGGCGTCGCACCGTGCTGCCGCGTAAAACGGTGGATATCGCCGGAGACAGCCAACTGTATCAACTGCTGGGAGTGACTTGGTGCCGTGTGAATAGCCTACATCACCAGGCCGTTAACCAGGCGGGAAAAGGCATTAAAATCGTCGCGAGAGACAGAGATGGACTGGTACAGGGGATCGAGTCCGAAGCTCACGACTTTCTGATTGGTGTACAGTGGCACCCCGAGTGGCTGATTTTCAACCGCCCCCAGCAGCGCTTGATTAGCGCGCTGGTGGGGGCTGCCCAACAAGGGCGCGAACGAATTAGCCGTTGAGCACCGCGAGAGCCGCTTCGTAATCCGGCTCGTCTTTCAGCTCGCTTACCAGCTCGCTATGTAGCACGCGGTTGTCCGCATCCAGTACGACGACCGCGCGGGCACACAGCCCTTCCATGCTGTTGTTACACAGCGCCACGCCCCAGGCTTCCTGGAACTCCCGATGGCGGAAGGTGGAGAGCGTCTCAACGTTATCCAGCCCTTCGGCTCCGCAGAAGCGCTTGGCGGCGAACGGCAGGTCAGCCGAGACTACCAGTACAACGGTATCTTGCAGGCTGGAGGCCAGCTCATTAAACCGCCGGGTAGACATCGCACAGGTGGGCGTGTCCACACTGGGTATAATGTTCAACACTTTACGTTTGCCTTGGTAGGTGTCCAGCGTGACATCTTCCAGGTCGCTGTTGGTCAGCGTCATCGCCGGGGCAGCTTGCCCAACGACAGGTAGAGTACCTGCTACATCTATCGGCTGCCCTGCACGAGTAATCTGTTGCATATCAAGCTCCTAATGTATGGTAAAACGGTAATTAAACAAGACGTTTCAGCTTACAGCGTAATGACCTGATTCGGCTATCTTTCCACCGCCGCGACACGATAACGAGAATGCCATGGCCTCTTTAGTCATTATTAAAACCGGGGACGCCTTCCCTGAAGTGGTCGACCAACACGGTGATTTTGAGCAGCTGTTTATCCGGCGGCTGAACGATGCGTTACCCGAGCAGTTAACGCTAAAGGTGTGGGATGCGCGGCTGACGGCGACGCCTCCCGACGACATTGCAGGTGCCGTGATTACCGGTTCTCACAGCATGGTGAGCGAGCAGCCCTCCTGGAGCGAGGCGCTAAAACCCTGGCTGCAGCAAGCACTGGCCGATAACCTGCCGCTGCTGGGCGTTTGTTATGGCCATCAGCTAATGGCGGCGGCGTTTGGCGGTATTAGCGACTATCACCCCGCTGGCCGAGAATCGGGCACTCGGACGGTACGCTTAACGCAGGCAGGCCAGCAAGACCCGCTCTTTAGCCAACTACCCGGGCACTTTCCTGCTCACCTCACCCACGCTCAGTCGGTGATGCAGCTTCCTCATGGCGCTACTATTCTGGCCCACAACTGCCACGACGCCCACCAAGCGCTACGCTACGGGCCGCGCCAATGGAGCGTGCAGTTTCACCCTGAGTTTTCACCGCCCGTCATGCGCGCCTACATTGAGCGCCAGCGCGCAGCCCTGCGTGACCAGGGTGACAACCCAGACCAGCTACTCAATGAGATTAGCGAGACGCCAGAAGCGACCAGCCTGCTGCAGCTTTTTATCGACTTTATTTAACGCTTCTTTTGATCTCGCCGCGATGCCAGCCGATCTGCCAAGCGGGTCGGCTCAGGCAGCTTGGTTGGGCCCAGGCAGCGCATTACCCACTCAAGGGAGGTATCCAGCGAAAGCCGATGCCCCGGCGAGACGAATACCGGCTTTACGTTCGCCCGCGAGCGTAGTACGGCACCAATCACCTCTTGCCCGGCCATGAGCGGTACCCAATCGCCCCGCGCTTCACCAACCTCTGCATGCTTACCAGTCAACCGTGACTTGGCGATACCGATGGTAGGTAGATCAAGCCAAAGCCCTAGATGTGCCGCGACCCCTAGCCGCCTGGGGTGGGCGATGCCTTGGCCATCGACCATCACCAGCTGTGGCTGAGTCTTGAGCTTGGCAAACGCACCTAGCGCAGCGGGGATTTCGCGAAAGGAGAGTAGCCCTGGAATATAGGGCATGCGTGTGGGTTCGCGATGCACCACTTGCTCGACCACCGGTAGATGCGGAGCCTCTTCTGGCAACCACTGCAACACCACCACTGCCGCCCGCGTCACCGCCCCGCCCTCTTCAAAGCCAATGTCTACCCCCGCGATATACGTCACCGGGTTGATGCGGTCACGGCTCTCTAACTGCTGGGCGAGTTGTGACTGCAGCGCAATCGCCTGTTTGGGTGACAGGCTCCATTCGTGTAGCGCAGCGTCCATGCATGCTCCTTGTGACTATCAAAGTGAGGTACGTATAGCGTAGCCAAAAAAAATCCCCCTACGCCAGTTGGCACGAGGCCAGTGGCATAGGGGGATCGACGTGACTCAAGCGTTAGGCGATGTTAAGCGCCCAAGACTGAGTTACGCACGTTCGCGGCGGCGAACCGGCGCGTCACCATCGTCACGACGGCGGCGCGGTGCACGCTCAGGCGCACGGTCTTCGCTGATTTCCAGCGGGCGACCGGCCACACGGGCACGAGCCATTTTCGCTAGAATCGTGGAAGGCAGACCGCTAGGCAGTTCAACGACCGAGAAAGCGTTGCGAATATCGATACGACCGATACGCGCGCCTTCAATGCCGCCTTCGTTCGCCAGCGCGCCGACCAGTTGACCCGGCTTCACACCGTCTTTATGGCCAACGGAAACACGGTAGCGGGTCATGCCTTCGCTGGGCGCGCTGGAGCGCTCGCGACGAGCACCGCCCGGCTTGCCCGGTGCGCCATCGCGCATGGGCTTCTCTTTACGCGGTGCCTGAAGGCGACCAATCGGCGCTTCGTCGGCGCGGGCCATGGCGGCAAACGCGCAGGCTAGCTCAACGGCATCGTGACCCTCTTCCACCAAACGCTCGACCAGTGCGCGCTGCTCTTCTGCACCTTTTGTCAGCGCGGCAACCACGCGATGATGGAAAACTTCATCACGGTGGGCACGAATAGCGGCTTCGTCAGGCAGTGGCATTTCAGTCATTTTCTGACCGGTTGCCTGTTCCATCCAGCCCACTTTACGGCCTTCACGGAAGCCTGCGAAAGTAATCGCGATGCCGCTACGGCCCGCACGACCGGTACGACCGATACGGTGGGTGTAGGCTTCAGCATCTTGCGGCAGGTCGTAGTTGATGACGTGCGTGATACGCGGAACGTCAAGACCACGGGCTGCAACGTCAGTCGCAATCAGCACGTCCACTTTGCCACGCTTCAAGCGGGTAATGGTACGCTCACGCAGGCTCTGATCCAGGTCACCCGACAGGCCAGCAGCGTTCACGCCACGGGCCGTTAGCTGCTCTACCAGTGTGGTACAGGCAGCACGGGTACGTACGAAGACGATCGCGGCATCGACCGGCTCGACTTCAAGAATACGTGCCACGGCTTCCAGCTTAGCGCCACCGTCAACGCGAACAATGCGCTGTTCGATGTTTTCACCCGTGGTAGTGCGCGACTCAATCGCCACCTTCACCGGGTTAACCAAATAACGGTTAACAATGCGCTCAATTTCAGTCGGCAGCGTCGCAGAGAAGAACACACGCTGAGCATCTTTCGGGGTATCGGCAACCACGCGTTTTACGTCGTCGATAAAGCCCATGCGCAGCATTTCGTCGGCTTCGTCCAGCACCAGCGCAGACAGGCCATCTAGCTTCAGGCTGCCACGATCCAGGTGATCAATCACGCGGCCCGGCGTGCCCACTACCACTTGGGCACCACGCTTCAGCGCGCCTAACTGCTCACGGTACTCTTGACCACCGCACAGGGTAGCAACTTCTAAGCCCTGCAGGTTTTGACCATATTTACTAAAGGAAACAGCGACCTGCTGAGCAAGTTCGCGGGTAGGTGCAAGCACCAGTACTTGAGGCTCGCGGCGCTGCATATCGAGACGCGACAGCAGCGGCAGTGCGAAGGCAGCAGTTTTGCCGGTACCGGTTTGTGCTTGGCCCAGCATATCGCGGCCTTCCAGCAACGCAGGAATCGTCTGCGCCTGAATAGGCGAAGGAATTTCATAGCCCTGTGCTTCAACAGCAGACAGAACGGCAGGCAAAAGAGCCAGATCGCCGAAGCTCGGCGAGGCGACAGAAGTCGAGGTCATTAATCACACCTTGGTAGGCCGGCTGTACCGGCAAAAAACATCGTAAGCGTCTCTGACTCTGTTTCATGCTGCGCGTAACGGTGCGCAACAAAAGAACAAGGGTCCGCATAGCGGATATCGTCATCAGTGGAGTCGGAGACGCCGGTCGCACCTAGCATTCGGTTGGCAACACCGCACTTGCGGGCCAACCGCTGTGGCGACCTTCTGCGCCGATTTCACCCGTTTGGTGAAATGCTGGAGGCGCGCCATCTTCACAGCAATGAACATCTGCAACTGGTGAGATGTTCCCGCAAACGTTTCTGCTTAGCGTGGCTATTGAGGCTCAGCGACAGCGAAGAACGTTTATCGTCATGATGGAGGGGTCAACACATGCGAGGAGGGCGCATCCTAACACTGCCGATAGGTTCTGACCAGCCTTTTTAATTTAACCCATATCAATACCCGAGCTTGCACTTGTGTATAGGTCGTCTAACCTGAGAGGTGCCTGATGACGTTCACAAACTTCAAGGAGTGATGCACATGAACTGGGATCAGATTGAAGGCAGATGGACTGAAATGAAGGGTAAAGCTCGCGCTAGCTGGGGCGAACTGACAGATGATGAGTTGTCGCAAATTGGCGGCAAGAAAGATCAACTAGTTGGTAAGCTACAGCAGAAATATGGCCTGGAACGCGAAGAGGCGGAGCGCCGCGCTGATGATTGGGCGAACGGGCTCTAAGGTCACCACCCTCTGCTGGCATACGATGCTCGGCAGCTAAAGCGAACCACCTTCATTGTTAGCGTTAAAACGCTACTTTTATAGCCACATGGAGAGAAGCTATGCGTAAATCAATCCTCACGACTGCAATTACAACGGCACTGCTTGGCGGTATGGCCTTTAATGTTCAGGCGCAAACAGAGCCGCAGGGTATGTACTCTGCCGATGATATCCTTGATGCAGAAGTGTTCTTTGCCAATGGGTCAGGCGAAGAGATTGGCGAAGTCGATGACATTTTGTTTGACGAAGAGATGCGTATTTCAGCCCTCGTAATCGAGAGTGGCGCTGTACTTGGCTTAGGCGGACGCGAAATTGTAGTGAACACTGACCAATTTACGCTTGAGACGCATACTGAAAACGATGGCGACACTGAGCATCGCATCATGTTGGAAGCTACATCTGAAGAAGTGGAGTCATTCCCAACGTATGATCGCGACTGGTGGGAACAAACCAAAGCGAACGCACGCGATGCTTGGCAAACCACTAAAGAAGGTGCACAGAGCGCTTGGCAGTCTACTCGTGAAGCAGTAGATGCCAACGAGTAACACGTTTGTTTGCTGATACACAGCAATATAGAAAAGGGCCACCCAAGCGGGTGGCCCTTTTTCGTACATAGCGTACAGCATTTAGCGGCTTAGCGGCGTCGTATCCCCTGCCCCGGCAAACGCTCCCGGTCGTGCGGGCGCATAAAGTCCAGTAGCGGGCCTGCTGGTACAATACGCGTGGGATTAATCGTGTCGTGGCTGTAATAGTAGTGTCGCTTGATATGATCCATATTGACGGTCTCCGCCACGCCCGGCCACTGGTAAAGCTCACACACGTAGTTGGAAAGATTCGGGTAATCTTCAATGCGTTTGAAATTACACTTGAAGTGGCCAAAGTAGACCGCGTCAAAGCGAATTAGCGTTGTGAAGAGGCGAATATCCGCTTCGGTGAGCCACTCCCCCGCTAGGTAGCGATGCTCTGCCAGTCGCTTCTCAATACGCTCTAACGCATCAAAGAGTGCGGTCACATGCTTCTCATACACCTGCTGCTCGGTGGCGAACCCGGATTTGTAAACGCCATTATTGATATGGTCGTATACGTCATCATTTACTTCGTCGATGACGCTGCGCAGATCTTCTGGGTAGAAATCCAGGTTATTGCCTGTCAGCTCATCGAAGGCTCGGTTGAAGATACGCAGCAAATCAGCGGATTCGTTATTGATAATCGCGCTGCGCTGTTTATCCCACAATACCGGCACCGTGACCCGCCCAGTGTAGGTCGGGTTGGTCATGGTATAGAGCTGGTGGTGAAACTCAGCGTGATTGATCGGATCGCCGCTGGCGCCTTCGTCTTGATGGTATGTCCAACCGTTGCCCAGCATCAGTGGGCTAACGTGAGAAGTACCTATCAACGGTTCCAGACCTTTCAGTTTGCGCATGATTAGCGCACGGTGCGCCCAGGGGCAGGCGAGCGATACATAAAGGTGGTAGCGATCCGCTTGGGCCGGATAACTGTCGCCTTGCGACTCTTCACTACTGCCCACCCAATCGCGCAGTTGCGCAGACTCACGTACAAACTCACCGCCATGCTTTTTGGTGTCGTACCACTGGTCTACCCACTCACCGTTTACAAGCAGTCCCATCAGGCGTCTCCTACGTTGAACGTTTTATACTGTGATTGACGTTCAGCATACCCCCGACTGATTCAGGCTCAAGCGCATGTTTTACGGCTGTTCATTCGAGGGAATCGAACGTTGCTCGCAGACTTCTTTTACTGCCCGCTTTAACGCTGCCGCCATGGCATGGGCCGCGGGGCCTGCGCGGTCACGGTCACGGAAGATCAATTGAACGGGGACTTCGCGTATACCCCCGGCGCTTAGCGGCAGCGGCTTCAACTGACCGCTGGCCAGCTCATCGGCAATACGCGTTTCCGGTATCCAGGCAAACCCTAGCCCGCGCAGCAGCATATCTAATGACGTACTCACATGCCCCACGGTCCAGCGCTGCTCGGCTTTTAACCAGCCAGCGTTGGTAGACTGGCGTAGCGCCGAGTCGCGCACCACTAACTGTCGATGCTGCGCCAAGTCGCGCAAATCCAGCGAGCGCCCCAACTGATGCAGCGCATGGCGTGGATGCGCGACGGCCACAAAACGCACATTCACTAGCGGCTCCCCCAGAAATCCCTGCGCTTCGATGCCAGAAATCACCAAGTCCGCCCGGCCGTCGTAGAGCATTTCCGTACCGCCATTGAGCACGCTCTCGTGAAGCTGCACTCTGACCTGCGGATAGGTGTCAGAGAAGCGCTCCAACGCTTTTGCCTGAGCAGCCGCAGGAAAAATTTGGTCGATGGCCACCACCACTTCAGCCTCTAAACCCGCCGCAAGCCGCGACGCTACATCTTCCAGTGACGCCGCACTCTCGATCAATTGGCGCGCACGGCGAAGCAGCAGCTCGCCTGCTTCTGTTAGGCGCACCTGTCGACCTACCGGCTCAAGCACCTGAATACCCAACTGCTCTTCTAATTTATGGACCGCATGATTAAGCGTGGAGGGACTTTTGTGGATAGCCTCTGCCGCCCGTGCGAATCCACCGTGATCCACCACGGCGGCCAGCATCTGCCACTGCGCTAGTGTTACCCGAGACATTTCGATTTCCTCGACGCCATACAGCGAAACAACCCACTTCATCTTCGAAAAAATACCACTAGAATGCCAGGAAATAGCGTCGAGTACTCGTTCGCTGACAAACACTGCGTAAACGGCAGCGCGCTAAGACAAAAGCTCACTCGCCAAAAATACAAAAAATTACAAAAAAACTGTTCGTTATCTTTAACGCTGCCTCAATTATTTGAGTAATGATCATCGTATAGGCTGCTAACGTGGTGTAGATCCTCTCACTCAGACCCTGTTTGGCTGCTCATTAAAGTCGCAAAAAGAGATAAAAGCCTTTTAAATTAGACGCAAGCTGTATAACAGCTTTCGCAATGCCTAATTTACGTCTATGGTTAAGAGCAAAATAATGAGGGCCGTCGCACACCAGCATGCACGTTCAAAGTTACTTTTGTTAGCAAACGGCGTTCATAAATCCTCACCCAAGTTGAATAATTCCGCTTTTTAGCGGAAGTATGTTTTGTGTATAGATGTACAGTCTATTCACTCCTGCCTCCATGGGGTATGGTTCCCGAGTTTGCTTACTATCATGTTACTTTTATTTCACGAACTCGGCGGCCCATTTACCCATGTTGCGAATCCTTCATTCGCTGCCCCGCACGCATAAATTATTACTGTTACCCGTGGCCACCATGGTCACCGTGCTGGGCGCACAGAAACTTATCACCACGTACCACGATTTAAACCAACCCCAGACTCCGCTGGAAAGCGTGTTAGTTCCGCTTCCCAGTGATTCTGCCCCGGGCGTGCCTTCGCTTCGCCAAGAGCGAGCGCCCGTTGCAGAAGCGATTGACCGTGCCTCGCGCGCGCTCGACGCTACCCGGGAACATATCCCCTTAAGTGAATTAGCTGCCACCGAGATCGTTGATCTCGACGTGATTACCAGCGCAGAAGCCTCTATGGCGAGTGAAGCTGAGCCACGCGATGCCCAATCTCAGGTAGCGCTGCACGAGGGGGCACTGGATGACGGTGCCCTTCATATGGCCATCGTGTTAGGCACGATTACAAGCGGCATGCTCAATGTCGACGACTCCGTCGAAATCGCTGATGCCACTTCTTATGATGCTACTTCTTATGAAGATTATGGCGTAGAACTTTACGACGATGTCTCTTTCCTTGAACTAGAACTCGCGGCAGACGAGCCATTTGTTCCTGAGTGGGAAACACACATCGTTGAATCCGGTGAAACCTTTGCCGTGCTGGCGCAAAATGAGCTGGGCCTGGGTTACAGCGAAGTATTAGCACTACTAGATGACCTACCGGACCCGCGCATGCTGACTCACTGGAGAGCGGGCCACAGCTTCGATTACCAGTTGGATGAAGAGGGCCAGCTGCTAGCTCTGCGCATGATGAAGAACACCCGCGAAGGGGTTCTGCTTGAGCGCGACAGCGACCACTATGCTATTACAGCGATTGAGCGCCAAGGTGAGCCGGTACAGCGCCTTTATGCTGGTAACGTGAGCGGCAGCTTTGCTCGCTCAGCCCAAGCCACGGGTTTGAGCAGCAGCTCCGTCACCGAGCTGACGCGCATCCTGGAGAAGAAGCTGGATTTCCGTCGCGACAGCCGCCGGGGGGATCAGTTTCAGGTCTTGGTTGAGTCCGACATGATCGATGGCGAAACCCTCGACTCCCGCGTACTGGCAGTGAAGTACGATGGTGATCGGATGGACCTAACCGTAGTTCGCAACGCCAACGATGATAACTTTTATACCCCAGAAGGCAGCAGCCTCGACCCTGCATTTGCGCGCCGTCCGTTTGAAGGCAGCTATCGCCTGAGCTCCAACTTTAACCCGCGCCGCCTGCACCCGGTCACCGGTCGCGTTAGCCCGCACAACGGCACCGACTTTGCGATGCCCATTGGCACGCCCATCACAGCGCCAGCCAATGGCCGTGTTGAGCGTGTCGGCAATCACCATGCAGCAGGGCGTTACATTGTTGTACGCCACGATAACGGCTACCGCACTCGCTATCTGCACCTCTCCAAGCCCCTGGTTAGCCAAGGCGAGCGTATAACGATGGGTGAGCGTATTGCATTGTCTGGTAACACTGGGCGCAGCACCGGCCCTCACCTGCACTACGAAGTCATCGTGAATAACACGCCAGTCAACGCGATGACCGTAGAGCTACCGGAAAACACCAGCCTAAGTGGCGATACGCTAATTGCTTTCCAGCGCCAAGCAGAGCCTATGCTAGCCGCGCTTGAAAGTGGTGAGACAGGCAACATTAGCGTCGCTAACAACCAGCGCGCTGATGAGAGTGACGAAAGCGTTCAGTAATCTCTTTTAACAACGCTAACGCAATAAGCCGCCCACACGCAGGGGCGGCTTTTTTATCGTTGGCTTTCAAGCAGCGCTTGCTATGCCGTTCCGGTAGAGAGTGCGGCTAGTAGCGCGGCATCGCGGCGGTAGATATCCTCTCTGAACACCACTTCTCCTTGGCTATTAGGCCAAGCAGTCAAATAGTGCAGTGCCACAGGAATACGCGTGGGCAAGCTAACGTTACGGTCACTGCGGCCACTATTGATCAACGAGCTGAGCTGGTAGCGGCTACCGCTATCTTGCAGCAACAGTTGCGCGAACTCCGTTACGCCTTCCACACGGACACACCCGGAACTCAGCGCCCGCTGATCCCGCTGAAAAAGCCCTCTAGCCGGGGTATCGTGCAAGTAAATCATATCGTTATTGGGAAAGCGCACCACTACACGCCCAAGTGGGTTACTGCTGCCCGCTACCTGACGAAGCATCACCCCACCAGGGCGCTGCCAATCAATCGTTTGGGCATCCAACGTTTCACCGGCTAGGCTCACGACCTGAATATTCTGTCGCGTTAGATAGTCCACATCCTGGCGAACCCGTGGCAGCACATCTTCACGCATAATCGTAGGCGGAATCGTCCAGCTCGGATTAACCGTTAAATGGCTGATGGAGGAGTGAATAATCGGCGTTTCACGGCTGGGTGTCCCCACTACCACACGGGTATCCCAGTGCTGGCCGTTAGGGCGAACATAGTGCAACCGATAGCCCGCGATATCGACCCATACCCGAGGCTCAGACTGCTGTATCGGCCGAATCCAGCGGGCACGCTCCAGATTAACGCGCAGTTGATCAATACGCGCAGTTACCGGCATATTGAGCGCCAAGCGGGTGCGCTCGCCAACCACGCCATCCTCTTGTAGCTGGTGACGCCGCTGAAAACGTATCACCGCCCGCTCTACCTCACTATCAAAGGCGCGATGGTCGCCGCCGGCAGACTGCGCCCCAATCATAGGGTAAGCGCTGCTATCCGCCGCTAACAGATGCGGCTCCCCCCAGAGTGTCAGGCGCTGGCGTAGCGTTTGAATGTCGTCATCAATATCGCCGGGATGCAGCGACTCCTCACGCCCCGGTAAGTAAGGCACGCTGCCCTGCTCTGCCAAACGGCGGTAATGCGTCAACGTTTCGCGCAGCTGAGCATACTCAGGAGATGCGGGGCGAGCGAAAGCCAGCGCCTGATGCACATCACCCTCTTCAACCGCCTGCACTACCCGAGGAAGTGCATAACTCCGCTCAGGGCGTGGCAAGTCCCAGTTGGGCTCGACGTCTTTTGGGTTCACTTTACCTAGCGATAAATGATCCAGTGCTAACAGCAGCGAACGGGTAGCGCGCACATCGAAGCTTGCTTTCGCTTGGGCGTCTAGCTGCTGGCTAAGCTGAAAATCATCCAACAGCGAAGCGGCTTGATAATCACTCGGCGTTAAACCGTCATCCACGAGGCTATTCAATGCGCTGACCAGCGCTTCAACACGGTTGATAGCCTGCCAAGCAGGCTGCCCATCCCTCAGTTGGTAAAACGACTCTACCGGCAGCGCTTCTCCGCTTTGCTGAATGCGTTGTGTCAGCGCTTGCTGTAACGCTTCGCTAGCGGGTTCGCTTGCGGTGGCCATCAGTGGGTAGGTCAGCGTCAGACAGAGCGCGGCCCCTATCGCCCATCGTCTTAGTGGCTGATTGTCGTTCATCGCCTCTCCTTGCGTTACTATGCAGCGTTGTGGTGTGGCTTCACTCTTTTTGCTTAACGTCATATCAGCTGTTCCCGTACCGATACGCGTTTTTTATCATAGCCGTTTACGTTTACTCGTGATGACTCTACGTGTGTACCCTTTTTTCGCCACTTTAGTCAGGATTGCACCCATGCTTTTTCGCTCACGCATCACCACTGTACTGTTTTCTTTACCTATCGTGTTACTTTCTTACCCGCTTCAAGCGGCGAGTTTTTTCTCCCAGGTGGCAACAGCACCGCCCGCAGGTGTTTCTCCTCTTCACCACCAGTTACTCCAGTTAGCACCAGGGGCCACGCCCGAGGCACTGCGCCTTGCTGCCCAGGCACTAAGCTGTGCAGACCCATCAGCAGAGCGCCTAGCCGTAATTGATTACTCGCTCCCCTCTTCAGAGCCACGCATGTGGGTATTTGACCTTCACCAGCATACCCTGTTGTTTGAAGAGCTGGTGTCACATGGCCAGGGCTCTGGCGATGCGGTGGCTAGTGCTTTCTCGAATACACCTGACAGCCATCAGTCCAGCATTGGCCTGTTCCGCACTATGAATAGCTACTACGGCCGTAATGGCTATTCGCTGCGCCTGGACGGCCTGGAGCCAGAAGTGAACGATCTAGCTTTTGAGCGAGCAATTGTTATTCACGGCGCCGACTATGTTAGCGATGACTTTATTGCGCAAACCGGCCGCCTTGGCCGTAGCCACGGCTGCCCCGCCGTGCGTGAAGACATCACATATCCGCTGATTGATAGTTTGAAAGAGAACCAGTATGTCTTTGCTTACTACCCTGATGAGGAGTGGTTAGCTACTTCTCAGGTGATTAACTGCCCTACCGCACTGTCGTTAGCTCGCCGCTAAAGGGTAGGAACCAACTGCAACAAACACCCAGACAAGCTAGGTGTTTGTTGCTTCGCCCAAGGCTTAGAAGGAGTCCCACTCATCATGCTCGTGTTCGAGCTGACGACTAGGCGACCGAGAGGGCATGTTGCTAGCCGGTCGGGCGCTTGAAGTTTGGCTAGGTAACGCTGTTGAAGCTGCCGAATCACCCAATACAAACGCGGCTAGCAGTGTCGATAAGCGCTCTGCTCCCTCCCGCAGCTGCTGGGCAGCGGTTGCACTTTGCTGCACCATAGTCGCATTCTGCTGAGTCATGCTATCCATTTCCGCGACGGCCTTATTGATCTCGCTAATGCCTGAACTCTGCTCACGGGCACCCGCACTGATTTCGGCAATGACATCGGTAACCCGTGTCACGCTGTCAACGATCTCCTGCATGGTAGCTCCAGCATCGTGCACAAGTTCACTGCCCTCGCGGGTACGCTTAACGGAATTATCGATCAATTGACGGATTTCACCTGCCGCCTCGCTGGAGCGACCCGCTAGCTTCCGTACCTCTTCAGCAACGACGGCAAAACCACGACCATGCTCGCCCGCACGAGCCGCCTCTACTGACGCATTCAGCGCCAATATATTGGTTTGAAAGGCAATGGCATCCATCATGGTAATGATTTCGCCGATCTGAGTAGCTGATTGGTCGATTTCAGCCATGGTGCTTTCCACCCGCTGCATAGCGGAATTGCCCTGACGCGCCACGTCAACAGCACTATTGGACAGTTGAGATGCCTGCTCGGCACCCTCGGTGGTGTTATATACGGTGGAAGTAATTTCCTCTACCGATGAGGAGGTTTGCTGTAAATTAGCGGCTGCCTGCTCGGTACGGCTGGCTAGCTCGTTAGTGCCTTGATCAATCTCACGCGAGGCTAGCAACACACTTTGCGTGGTTCGATTAACATCTTGCAACGTCAGCTGGATACGTTCAATAAAGGCATTAAACTGTCGAGCCAAGTTACCCACCTCATCGTCTGTCTCGACGGTCAGGCGCTTCGTTAGATCCGCGTCACCGGAGGCTACCTCACTCATGGCAGCAGCAGCATGGCGTATCGGGCTCAGTGCGCGACGAACCAACAGTGCCATGACAACGCCCACAGTAATAAGCAGTAGTAGAGTCACCAAACCTTTCTGCCATTGGTCCTGCTTAAACTCTTGCCACGCCTGTGCTTCAACGGCCTCCAGACCTTCATCAATGTCGCTTAGGTAGATGCCCGTCCCAATCATCCAATCCCATTCTGGTATTGCAATGGAAAGCGAGTGTTTGGGTTCAATCTCTCCTGTCGCTGGGTTAATCCATAGGTAATCGTAGAAGCTATCGTTTCCGCTGCGCGCACGTTCAATAAGATCATCCACAAAGGCGTTACCTTCACTGTCGGTGATACCCGACATATTAGTGTCAATGCGTTGGGGCGCTGCAGCCAGTGCTTTTGCCGTGCCATCATAGCTAAAAGCAAAAACGTAGTTCTCGTTACCAAAACGGAAATTTTGCAAAATTTGCTGGGCCTCTGCCTGCGCGTCGGCTTCGCTTAGATTTGGATTGTCAACCAAATGCGAAATAGCATTACGTGCTGACTCTACTAAATAGCGTACTGTCGTCTCTCGCTCATCGACCAGCACCTCGCGCTGTTCCGCTAACGTTTCTTCAATCCGCGTCATGGAACTACGCACCTCCAGTAACGATAGTACTAACGCAAGCACCAGCATGGGCAGTAGCGTCAACAGTACCATTTTGCTTTGTAGCGTCAGCTTTAACCGGGATGTATTCGCGACCTTCATCTAGACCTCTTTCACAGCTCATTATGATTATTGGTTAAAAAAACAGCTGCCTACCGCACCACCTTAGCGCAAAGGTAATATTTTCTTATTAGTTTAGTGCACCATAATTTACGGGATTAGCCAAGAATATTAAGGAAGAAATAGGTCATGCAATAGCAGTCAATTATCACTAATCATCGCTGAAATAGGTTTACTGCTTATATGTGGCGGCCTGAGTGCTAGGCGCTCGTCAGCAACCATAACAATTAAATAATACTTAGGTATAACCTGAATCCGTGAGACCGGCCCCCGGAAGCACTTCTAACCCACTGACCTGCATGGCAATATAGCCATTATCGCCATTCACCCAGACAGTGCCAT
>NZ_JAMZBE010000038.1:0-27540 GCF_024158645.1 Halomonas sp. 707B3 | reverse complement strand
CGCCACGTACTCACCGCCTGCGCCTTTACCTATGTGGCGGCGTCACTGGCCAGCGTGATGAACCTGGGTCGCTGGCTAGTGATTTTAAGGCGCTGATTTAAAAGTACTGATTTAAAAGTGCTGGTTTAAAAATGCTGGGCGGCTACTACTCACTATTCCGGCTTGTTTGCCAGGATCACCGCACGGCGTGGGGCGGGGTAGCCTTCTATGGTGCGGCTGCGGTCATCCGGGTCTAGGAAATCTGCCAATGACTGGTAGGTCATCCACTCGGTGGAGCGCTGCTCATCGAGTGTCGTCACCGCTTCATCCACCACTCGCACGTTGGTAAAGCCGCAGCGCTCTAGCCAGTGGCACAGTGCTTTGGAGGAGGGCAAAAAGTAGACGTTAGGCATGGCGGCGTAGCGCTCTCCGGGTACGAATACGGTCTGCTCATCGCCTTCTACCACTAGCGTCTCCAGCACTAGCTCACCGCCAGGGGCCAGTGCACCTTTTAGCTGTTGCAGATGCTCAAGGGGCGAGGGGCGGTGGTACAGCACGCCCATGGAGAACACCGTGTCGAAGAAACCTAGGTTCTCCGGTACGTCCTCGATACCTACCGGCAGAAACTGCGTGCGGCCGTCATCGGCATTGCCGACGAAGTGGCGCACCGCCTGGAACTGCCAGTAAAAGCGTGGGGAAGGGTCAATCACCAACACGAAAGCCGCGCCTGCACCCGCCATCCGCCAGGCGTGGTAACCGCTGCCGCCGCCTACATCCAGCACTTTGCGGTATTTCAACGGCGCAAGATGCGGCGCGACGCGTTGCCATTTCCAGTCGGAGCGCCACTCGGTGTCGATCTCGATACCACCTAGGCTGAATGGCCCTTTACGCCACGGGGCCAGCTTACGCAGCAGGTTGAAGCACTGGCGCTGCTGGCTGTCGGTGAGATCGATATCTACCGTCAGCGTGTCGCTGTTTAGCTCCACACGGCGCTCTTCCGGCAGCGGCGGCAGTTTGGCCACGGCTTTTTCCCAGGCGGAGAGGTCGCCGTGGCGCTGGCGGTCCAGCCCGCTGGCGAGCTGCTCGGGGAGCTTGGCAAGCCAGGGCGTGAGCGAGGCATCTTGAGTGGCCTGATCCAAAAACGCTTGATACAGCACGCGATGATCGTCGGGGAGTAGCGCCACCTTAACCCTCCTTAAAGGCGATCAGCGAGGTGAAGTTCAGGTACTGGAACCAGGTCATGGAGCGGGGAAAGCCCGCCAGCGACAAACGCTCGTGCAGCGCATCGAGCGTATCGGGAATCAGTACGTTCTCAAGCGCAGTGCGCTTTTGGCTGATCTCCATATCGCTGTAGCCATTGGCACGCTTGAAGTCGTGATAGCGCTCGACTCGCCAAGCGTTGTCGCGCTCGTCGGCGTCAATGGTCTTTTCCGACAAAATCAGCACGCCGCCGGGCTCAAGCGCATCAAAAAGCCGCTTGAGTAGCGCATCACGATCGGCCGGTGGCAAAAACTGCAGCGTAAAGTTGAGAATGATCATCCCCGAAGGCGCATACTCGTAGGTACGAATATCGGCTTCTTCCACTTGCATGGCGTGGTCGGGGCACTCATCGAGAAAGGTCTGCTTCGCTCGGGCCGCCATGGCCGGGGAAAGGTCGATACCGGTATAGCCGAACGCATCGGCGGGCAGCGCGCCTGCCAGGGCGAGTCCGGATGCGCCCAGCGAGCAGCCCAGATCATAAACATGGGCACCGTGGCGCAGATGGCGTTTGGCAATCAGGCTCAGCATACCCAGAATTTGGCCGTAGCCGGGCACCGAGCGGCGGATCATATCGGGGAAGCACGCGACGACCTGCTCGTCAAAGGAGAACCTAGCCACCTTGTCTAGGGGTGTTGAAAAGATAGCGTCGCGGTAAGATGCATCACTCATGGGCAAGCCAGGATGGTTAATGAGGCTGCGTAGTTTACGCGCCCTTGTTAATGCAGAACAGGCCTGATCAACACAGATTCCTGCCTCACGGAACGACGCCACAGGAGAGGGCACATGGCTTCAGCAACAGCAACTCCAGATACGCTACCCGCTTGGCAAACGTTACAGCAGCACGCTCAAGTACTTAAACACGTCCACTTGAAAAACCTGTTCGGGGACGACCCTGGCCGTTGGAAGCATTTTACTCGTCAGGTGGCGGGGCTCACCCTTGACCTTTCCAAGCAGCGTTGGGACGACGATACGCTGGAGCATCTGCTAGTGCTGGCCCAAGAGGCGGGAGTTCCAGGGGCCATCGAGGCGCTGCTGAGCGGTAAGCGGGTGAACGTGAGCGAAAATCGCCCAGCGTTGCATACTGCTTTGCGCCTACCTGCGGATGCGAGCCTGGAAGTGGAAGGCGAAGATATCGTCGGGGCCGTGCATGACAGCTTGGCGCAAATGGAGCGCCTAGTGCAGCGCCTACATGCGGGCCAATGGCGTGGGGCCACCGGCAAGCCTATTCGTCACGTGGTGAATTTAGGCGTGGGCGGCTCGGATTTAGGGCCGCTGATGGTGACCCATGCCCTCGCGGACTATCGCCCCAGCGATATTCACCCGGTGGAGGTGCATTTTGCCTCCACGATGGATGGCTCCCAATTGGCGGACTACCTCAGCCGGTTCAACCCCGAAACCACGCTGTTTGTGCTCTCGTCCAAGTCGTTCACCACCATTGATACGCTCTCCAACGCCAACACGGCCCGCGACTGGCTAATCGGTCGGCTTACACAGCACGCCGACCTGCCAGAAGTCAGCCCCCATGCCAAACCGATCAGCGCAGAGCTGATTGTGCGCCAGCACTTTATTGGTGTATCCGCCAGCCCTGACAAGATGAGCGAGTGGGGGATTACCCCGGACCACCAACTGATGTTTTGGGAGTGGGTCGGCGGGCGCTACTCGCTGTGGGGCACCATTGGGCTGCCGATTGCGCTGGTAATTGGCATGGAGAACTTCCGCGAACTGCTGGCGGGCGCCCATGCCATGGATAGCCACTTCCGCGATGCACCGCTGGAGGACAATCTGCCGGTGTTACTGGGCTTGGCAGGTATCTGGAACGTTAACTTTTTGGATATTCGCGCTCACTCGATTCTGCCCTACGATGGGCGGCTTGAGTACTTTGCCGCCTACCTTGAGCAGTTGGAGATGGAGTCCAATGGCAAATCGGTGACGCGCCAGGGCCAAGCGGTGAACTACTCCACCTGCCCGGTGCTGTGGGGCCAGTTGGGCCCTAATGCCCAGCATGCGTTTTATCAGCTGCTTCATCAGGGCACCCAGCCCGTGGTGTGCGACTTTATCGCGCCGCTTAAGCGTTACGATGAGGTCGAAAATCTGGATACCCGCCGCCACTTGAAGTCTCAGCATCGCTTGGCGCTGGCCAACTGTTTTGCCCAGTCCCGTGTGCTGATGTTGGGCGACGATGCGCTGGAAGAGGATGGCCCTCGCCCCGAACACAAGCGCTACCGGGGTAATCAGCCCTCTTCAACGGTGCTGCTGGATAAGCTCACGCCCGCCACGCTAGGGTCGTTGATAGCGCTTTATGAACACAAAGTGTTCGTGCAAGCAGTGATTTGGGATATCAATCCCTTCGACCAGTGGGGGGTTGAGCTTGGCAAACAAATTGCCACTGACACCCAGGCCATTATCGACGGTGAAAAGAGTATCAGCCGTATGGATGCTTCCAGCCGTGGCTTGATTGAAGCGTTTTGGGCCGCCGAGCAGGAGTAGAGTGCTCAATTCATATGGCTGGATATACAGCTTTTTGGTTTTCAGCTATCCTATGTGCCTTTCCAAGCGGCCCTATTTTAAGAGTACTCAAGAGGCCGTCCTGTGACGGCTCCTATTGAAGCCGACAGTACGCTTTTGTTCAGTATGTTTTTTCAGGAACCGACGTTACATGACCCAGTTTGATGCCTCCCAGTACGGCGCGAGTTCTATCGAGGTCCTGTCAGGGCTTGAACCGGTGCGTAAGCGCCCGGGAATGTACACCGATACCTCGCGGCCCAACCACCTCGCCCAAGAGGTGATCGACAACAGTGTCGATGAGGCGCTCGCCGGGCACGCTTCCAGCATCAGCGTGGTACTCCATAGTGACGGTGCCATTGAAGTTCAAGACAACGGCCGGGGCATGCCCATCGACCTGCATCCGGAGCACGGTGTCTCAGGGGTCGAGCTCATTCTTACCAAGCTCCATGCGGGCGGTAAGTTCTCCTCTTCGAGCTATCGGTTCTCTGGCGGCCTTCACGGCGTGGGCGTGTCGGTGGTCAATGCGCTGTCACGGCGTTTAGAAGTCGAAGTGACCCGAGACGGTGCCCGCCACGCCATTGCCTTCGAGCACGGCGAAAAGGTCGAAGAGCTGCATGAAATCGGCAAAGCCGCCAAGCGCGCCACTGGCACTCTGGTACGCTTCTGGCCAGATGAGAGTTATTTTGACAGCCCGAAGCTGGCACTTTCCAAACTGAAACACCTGCTGCGCGCCAAAGCAGTGCTTTGTCCCGGTTTAGCGGTCACGCTAGTAGAGCCGGATGGCACCAAAACCGAGTGGGCCTACGCTGATGGCCTGCGCGACTACTTGGCCGAAGCCACCGATGGCTACGAAGTACTGCCCAAAGAGCCGTTCGTAGGCCACTTCAGCGACGATGAGCACGGTGTGGACTGGGCCATTCAGTGGCTGCCTGAAGGCGGTGAGGCGCTGCTTGAGAGCTACGTCAACCTGATCCCTACGCCCCAGGGCGGCACCCACGTTAACGGCTTTCGTTCTGGGCTGTTAGACGCGCTGCGGGAATTCTGTGAATACCGCAGTCTGCTGCCCCGTGGCATCAAGCTCACCGCCGATGATTTGTGGGAGCGCGCTTCCTTCGTGCTCTCGGTGAAAATGCTTGACCCACAGTTTGCCGGCCAAACGAAAGAGCGGCTTTCCTCGCGCACCATTGCCGGGTTTGTCTCGGGCGTGGTGAAAGACGCCTTCTCGCTGTGGCTGAATCATCATATTGAGCAGGCCGAGCAGCTAGCGGAGATGGTGATCAGCGCAGCCCAGCAGCGTCAGAAGAAATCGAAGAAGGTCGCGCGGAAGAAAGTGACCTCCGGCCCGGCGCTGCCCGGCAAGCTGGCGGACTGCTCTGGCCAGGACCCCGCGCTGAGTGAGCTGTTTTTGGTGGAAGGTGACTCGGCAGGCGGCAGTGCCAAGCAGGCGCGTAATCGCGACACCCAAGCCATCCTGCCGCTGCGCGGGAAGATCCTAAATACGTGGGAAGTCGAAACCCACGATATCTATGGCTCTCAAGAAGTTCACGACATTGCCGTGGCGATTGGTGCCGACCCCGGCAGCGCCGACCTTGAAAAGCTGCGCTATCACAAAATCTGTATTCTTGCCGACGCCGACTCGGACGGTTTGCATATTGCGACGCTGCTATGCGCGCTGTTTGTGAAGCACTTCCCCAGTTTGGTGGACGCAGGCCATGTGTATGTGGCGATGCCACCGTTGTACCGCATCGATTTAGGTAAAGAGGTTCACTACGCCCTGGACGAGAGCGAAAAAACCGCCGTTCTCAAACAGCTGGCGAAAAAGCGGGGCACCCCCAACGTGCAGCGCTTTAAAGGACTAGGGGAAATGAGCCCGCTGCAGCTACGTGAAACCACCATGGCCGTGGAAACCCGCCGCTTGGTGCAGCTCACCTTGGCCGAAGGCGATGGCACTCTGGAGATGATGGATATGCTGTTGGCCAAAAAGCGCGCAAGTGATCGCAAAAAGTGGCTGGAAGATTACGGCAACCTCGCAGACATAGAGGTATAACCCCCGATGACCATGGATATTCAAGTAGCGGAGGGCGACGTCGAGCGTCTGTCCCTACGCGATTACACCGAAAAAGCGTACCTCGACTACTCGATGTACGTCATTCTAGACCGCGCCTTACCCAACATTGGCGATGGCATGAAGCCCGTTCAGCGGCGAATCATCTACGCCATGCGCGAGCTGGCGCTGCATGCCAATGCCAAGTACAAGAAGTCGGCGCGTACCGTCGGTGACGTACTGGGTAAGTTCCACCCCCATGGGGATAGCGCCTGCTACGAAGCCATGGTGCTGATGGCGCAGTCGTTCAGCTACCGCTACCCGCTGGTAGATGGCCAGGGTAACTGGGGGAGCCCAGACGACCCGAAATCTTTCGCGGCCATGCGCTACACCGAGGCCAAGCTCTCCAAATTTGCCGAAGTGCTGCTCAGCGAGCTGGGCCAGGGCACCGTAGAGTGGGCGCCGAACTTCGATGGCACCATGCAAGAGCCTGTAGTACTACCAGCGCGGTTACCTCACGTGCTGCTCAACGGCGGCACGGGCATTGCCGTGGGCATGGCCACCGATATTCCACCGCATAACGTCTCGGAAGTGGTGGAAGCCACCTGCCACCTGTTGCGTAACCCCGAGGCCACCACGGCGGATTTGATGGCGTTTGTGCCTGCCCCGGATTTCCCGACGGATGCAGAAATCATCACGCCGAAAGCGGATCTGCGTAAGCTCTATGAGACTGGCCGAGGCTCGGTCAAATTACGCGCCCGCTATGTACGTGAAGACTCCAATATCGTCATTACTGCCGTGCCCTATCAGGTCAGCGGTGCCAAAGTATTGGAGCAAATCGCCGCGCAAATGCAGGCGAAAAAGCTGCCTATGGTGGCCGACCTGCGCGATGAATCGACCCATGAAGAGCCGACCCGCTTGGTGATTGAGCCACGTTCGAGCCGTGTGGATGTCGAAGCGCTGATGGCGCACCTGTTTGCCACCACGGATCTGGAAAAGAACGTGCGGGTGAACATGAACGTGATTGGCCTAGATGGCCGCCCACGGGTGATGCCACTGACCGATATGTTGGGTGAGTGGCTGCGGTTTCGCCGTGCCACCGTGCGTCGCCGCCTTGAGCACCGTTTAGGCAAAGTGGAAGATCGCCTGCATATTCTAGAAGGCCTACTGACCGCTTACCTGAATATTGATGAGGTGATCCGCATCATCCGCGAAGAGGATGAGCCCAAGCCTGCCCTGATGAGCGCTTTTGGCCTGACCGAGCGCCAGGCCGAAGCGATCCTTGAACTGCGTCTGCGCCATCTTGCCAAGCTGGAAGAGATGAAGATTCGCGGCGAGCAGGATGAGCTGGAAAAAGAGCGTAAAACCCTGCAGGGGCTGCTGGGTAGCGAAGCCAAGCTCACCACGCTGATCGAGAAAGAGATCCGCGCAGCGGGTAAAGAGCACGGCGACGAACGCCGTTCGCCGCTGGTGGAGCGCAGCGAGGCTAAAGCGCTCTCCGAGGTGGAGTTGCTAGGTGCCGACCCGATTACCGTAGTGCTGTCGGATAAAGGCTGGATTCGTGCTGCCAAAGGCCACGATATCGACCCCGAAGGGCTCTCCTACAAAGCGGGGGATAGCTTCCGCCTTGCGGCCCGGGGGAAAACTAACCAGCCGCTGGTGCTGCTGGATGATACTGGCCGCGCCTATACCCTGGCGGCACACAATTTACCCAGCGCCCGTGGCCAGGGCGAGCCGGTGACCGGTCGGGTGAACGTGGCAGCGGGGGCGCAGATGGCGGGTCTGATGCTCGCGCCGCCCACCAAACGCTATCTTCTGGCCAGCGACGGCGGCTATGGGTTTGTGGCCCAGCTCGAAGCGCTCACCGGCAAAAACAAAGCGGGTAAAGCCGTGCTCAGCGTGCCGAAAGGCTGCAGCGTCATGCCGCCCATTGAGGTGCCGGAGGGCGAAGGGCTGTGGGTGGCTTCGGTGTCTAATGAAGGTCGCTTACTGCTATTTCCTCTTGATCAACTGCCGGAAATGGCCAAAGGCAAGGGCAATAAAATGCTTGATATCCCCGGCCCGCGTGCCGCACGGCGGGAAGAGTTTGTGCGCGATATTACCGTTGTCGCTGAAGGCAGAGAGCTGATGATTCATGCGGGTAAGCGCAAACTGACCCTCAAGGCGGATGATCTCGCGTATTATCGTGGGGAGCGTGGCAGAAGGGGCAGCAAGCTGCCGCGTGGTTTCCAAAAAGTTGATCGATTAGAAGCAGGGGAGTAACGGATGGCACGCGGGGATGTTCTGTTAACTGTATTGGCACCGCGCTTAACGGCGGATATTGAGTCGCACATGGCCGCGCTGATGGCGCAGTTTGGCCTGCAGGAAGAGCACCGTCAGCGGCTTGCCGATACGGAAAAAGGCGAGCCTATCGACTGTGTGGAGCTGCACTTGAGCGGCGTATCCAGTGAATTAACCTCCCTTCGCCATGCGGCGCTGGAGCTGAGTGAAACCCTCGGTGTGGATATGGTGGTCCAACGGAACCAGCGGGGCGGTGCCGCACCCCGTTTGGTCTGTTTTGATATGGACTCCACGTTGATTAAAGCGGAAGTGATTGATGAGCTGGCGCGCCGTCACGGGGTAGGCGACGAGGTGGCGGAAGTCACCGAGCGCGCCATGCGCGGCGAGCTGGATTTTAAGGCCAGCTTCCGCGAGCGCATGAGCAAGCTGGAAGGCCTGGATGAGTCGGTATTGGTGAATATTGCTACTGAATTGCCGCTGATGGATGGCGTTGAGCGTCTGATGGCGAACCTGAAACGCTTGGGCTTCCGTACGGTTATTTTATCCGGCGGTTTTACCTACTTTGCCCGTTACCTGCAAGAGCGGCTTGGGTTTGATGAAATCCACGCCAACGAGCTGGTGATTGAGAATGGCAAAGTCACCGGTGCGGTCCATGAACCGATTGTCGATGCCGAGCGTAAAGCCGCGCTACTGCAGCAAATTGCCGAGCGGGAAGGGGTGGCCTTAGCGCAAACCGTCGCCGTAGGTGATGGGGCGAACGACCTGAAGATGTTGGCGAAAGCTGGCCTAGGCGTGGCGTTCCGCGCTAAACCCCTCGTGCGTGCCGAAGCGCGTCAGGCGATCTCCGTGGCAGGGCTGGATGGCGTGCTGTATCTGCTGGGCTACGGTGAAGCCGACTTGATTTAACCACCGTGTACTCACCTAGTACGCAAACGGCGGTGCTAAGCACCGCCGTTTGCTTAATTCGCCGCTGTTTGCGGATTTACTCCGCCATATTCAGCGCGCAGTTCCTCAAGCCGCTCGGCCTCGTTATCGGTTAACGCGGGGGCATCCCATAGCGGTTCACCTTCGCTATTGTTAACCCCGAGCAGTGTTAGTGTCAGTGCGGCATTACGCGGTATTTGATCGTTGCCCCAGGGGCCAAAACGGTTAGGGGCGAGGCTCCAGGTGGCGCTTTCCCCTGGCGCTAGGCCGCCGGAAATAATGTAGTAGAACGTTTCATCCACCCAGGCCACCTCGCGGTTAGGGCTTTTCAGTACGCCGTGCAGCATGAGCTCTGCAACCGCGTGGTCAGAGCCGTTCGTCACCGTTAGCTCAATCACCGGTTCCAGTGCGCCGTAGGGGCTGGTGCTGATGTAGTAACGCGCATTATCAATGCTGATTTGCGCTAAATGCTCTTGGGCGCGCTGGGCGCTGTCCTGTTTGGCTTCTAGCCGGTTAAGCGTGCGCAGTGCTTGCTCCCGCTCTCGTGCACGCCGCTGGCGCAGCATCTTGTCAGCGCGCTCAATAATTTCGTCGCCCGTTAGCCCGTGCATATAGGCATTAGCCGATTCAGCAATTTCAGCAGCGTTCATGCGTTGGGGGTTAAAGAGATCGATACCGTTAAACGATGACATGGCTATGATCTTCAGCGCGGTATCAAACTCGTCGCGCTTATAGGTGGGCAGCGACTCACGCACTTTCTCGATTGAGACCACCGCTGCAGGCATGGAGCTCGTATCGACTTTCGGGTCGGAGCAGCCTACGAGTACCAAGGCGGATAATGAAAGTGCAGATAGCCTGAGTAGGCTCCACATAGATGTACCTCACCACAAAAAATCAATCGGCAAGAGCTTACCGGAAAGTGGCATCCGCCACTACTTTCTCTTGAGAGCAGATCATGCGTGAGGCTGACACTTTTGGTGCTCGCTCAGCGGTTTAGCATAGCGGGCAATAAAAAGCGCTGGCGGTTGCCAGCGCTTGAGAAAATAGGGCAGCGAAGCTTAGCCGTGCCCTTTGTCCGGGTGAGGTACCGGCTTTTCGCCGACCTCTTCAGAGCGCAACTCGACCGGTTTGCCCTGGGTTTTTTGGGTGTGCTTTAACTGCATATGCAAGCCGGTTTTGGCCAGCAGGTGAGCGCTTACTGGGGCGGTAATAAACAGGAACAGCGTAATCAGCAGCTCTTGGATATCCGGCTTACCATCGACGCTCCAAAAATACCCCATGGAGGCAATCAGCATGCAGCCGATGCCCAACGTAGTAGCTTTAGTAGGGCCGTGTAGGCGCATATAGAAATCGCGCAGGTGGGCCATGCCTAGCGAGCCGATAAACACAAACACGCCTCCCGCTATTAACAGTAGGGAAATCAGCGCTTCAACTAAGAATGGCATAAACGCACCTCATTAATCGGGCTCATTCAATAATATCCCCGCGTAGAATGTACTTGCACACGGCTACCGTACTGATAAAGCCAAGCATGGCGATCAACAGTGCAGACTCAAAGTAAGTCTTGCTGTTGAGCCATAAGCCGAGCAATACAATCAGCGCGATGGAGTTGACGTACATGGTGTCCAGCGCCAGTACCCGGTCAGGGAGATCGGGGCCAACCGTTAGGCGATAGAGGTTCATTAGCAGGGCCATCACCACCAGCGCTAAGGTGATGTAGAGCGCAATACTCAGCATTCGTAAATCTCCTTGAGCGGCCGTTCGTAGCGTTCGCGTATTTGCTCAATGAGCGCTTCTTCATCATCCACGTTCAACGCATGGATTAGCAGGGATTTGCCATCCATTCGCAGGTTGGCCGAAACGGTACCTGGGGTCAGGCTGATCGTGCTGGCCAGCAGCGTGATGGTAAAACGCTCCTCCAGCATCAGCGGATACTCGATGAAGTGAGGCTTTAGCTTGCGCCATGGGTTAGCGATCAGGTACGCGACCTCAAAGTTGGCGGTGACGATATCGCCCAATACCCGCAGGCCAAAACGCAACAGCATCATAGGCTTGCTGATCCGTGGCCGAGCATCCCAAAAGCGGTGGGTTAACAAAGGGATCAGAATAGCCAGCGCACCCCCCAGAACGAACTGGCCAAAGGCGTAGCTGCGCACCAGCAGCAGCCATACCAATAGTAGCAATATCGACAGCACCGGGGTGGGCAGCCATTTGCGAGGGGTAATCATGGCGTCTCTCCTGCATCGGGCAGCAGCGTTTCGATCAGTTGTTGCGGGTTAGCGAGCTGCTCGCCGGTGGCTTGGGTATAGCTGCTCACCGGCCCGGCGAATGCCACCAGTAAAGGCGCAGCGCTGAGTAGCCAGAGCATGCCGAACCACTGGTAACGGGATAGCGGGCTACCGCTTGGGCTGCCCCGGTGGCTGCGCCAAAACAGCGTAGAGCCCGCGCGGGAGAGTGCGATAAGTGACGCTAGGCTGGCGAGTAGCAGCAGTGGCCACAGCCATACGCGCTGCGTACCTTCTGCGGCTACTAGCACCATCGCTTTACCCAGCGCCCCTGACAGTGGCGGCATACCCACCACGGCAATCGCACCGATGAAAAAGGTGATTGCCAGGGCGTTGCCCTGTACCAGCGGGCGCCCTTTGACGATGCGTGTACCGGGCTTGCCGCGCTGCAGACCAATCATCTCAGCCAGCAAGAACAGGCCACCGGTGATCAGCGTGGTATGAATCAGGTAGTAGAGCAGGGCAGAGGTGGCCTCTGCTGAGCGCATGCCGACGCCCGCCAGCAGCGTGCCGACCGAAATCAGTACTAAGTAGGCCACCAGCAGGCGCAGGTCGCGAGCGGCCATCACGCCCACGCCAGCGGCGGCCAAGGTGGCTAGCGCTAGCCACCACACCCAAGGTTGCTCCAGCGCCACAAGTCCGCCAGCCTGCTCGCCAAAAATCAGCGAATAGACCCGCAGAATGGCGTAGATGCCCACCTTGGTCATGATCGCAAACAGCGCTGCCACCGGGGCGGGTGCCGCTGCATAGGCGCGGGGTAGCCAGAAGTAGAGCGGTAAAATAGCGGCTTTGAGGCCAAAGACGACCAGCAGCATTAGAGCCCCTGCGGTCACTAAGCCCTCACGCTCAGCGGGCAGGCTAGCAAGCTTATAGCCCATATCCGCCATATTGAGCGTGCCGGTGGCCCCATAAAGAATGCCCACGGCGATCAAAAATAGCGATGAGCCCGCTAGGTTAAGCACCACATAGTGAACGCTTGCCTGAATGCGCGCCTTGCCGCCACCGTGCAACAGCAGCGCGTAGGAGGCCAGCAACAGCACTTCGAAAAAGACGAACAGGTTGAACAAGTCGCCGGTCAAAAACGCGCCGTTGATACCAAGCAACTGCCACTGAAACAGGCCGTGGAAGTTGCTGCCTTTTTCGTCGTCTCCACCGCAGGCAAACACCACGGCGCCCACGGCTAGAAGGGACGTGAGCAGCACCATCAGCGCGGAGAGGCGGTCGAGCACTAGCACTACGCCAAACGGTGGCTGCCAGTCGCCTAGGGCGTAATAGGTGATCTCACCGCTGGCGGCTTGGCGCACCAGGGCAGTCGACACCACCAGTAGTAGAAGGGTGGCAATAACGCTCACAGCGCGCTTGTAGTGCACCAGCCCCTGGCGTTGGTAAAGCAATAAAATACCCGCGACTAGGGGTAGTACCACGGGCAACACAATTAGATGCTGAATCATTCGCGGTCTTCCTTTTTACCATCCACGTGGTCGTTACCCACCTCGCTGCGCGCCCGCATGGCAAGAATGACCACGAACGCCGTCATGGCAAAGCCGATAACGATGGCGGTGAGGACCAGCGCCTGGGGCAGCGGGTCGGCAAACTGAGAGCCCTCGTTCACCAGCGCAGCACCATCCGTCGTCAGCCCGCCCATGGAGAACAGGAACAGGTTGACCGCGTAGGAGAGCAGCGTCAGGCCGACAACGACCGGGAACGTTCTTCCACGCAGCGTCAGGTAGAGCCCGCAGGAGGTTAAGATGCCCGTAGTAATGGCGTAGAGCATTTCCATTAGTGGGATTCCTTTTCATTCGGCGTGTCGTGGGTGTCTGACGTTTTCGGGTCGGTCACCGGGCGGTGTGGTGTCGTCACCTTACCCAGGTTGGCCAGAATCATCAGCGTGGCACCTACTACGGCAAGGTACACACCCAGGTCAAACAGCAGGGCCGTGGCAAGCTCGAACGTGCCAATCAGCGGCAGGCTGAAATACCCAAACGACGAGGTCAGGAAGGGATAGCCCAATAGCCAGCTGCCTAGGCCGGTGAGCGTGGCAATGGCCACCCCGACGACGGCGACTGGCTGGAAGGGGAAGTTCAGGCGCTGCTGCGCCCACTCAACACCCCGCGCCATATACAGCAGAATCAATGCGACGGCGGTAATCAAACCAGCAATGAAGCCGCCGCCGGGCTGGTTATGGCCGCGCAGGAAGATGAAGGCCGAGACCAGCAGCGCCAGTGGCAGCAGCGTCATCGAGATGGAGGTCAGAATGGCCGGGTAGCGATCCGGCGACCAGACACGGCCTTCGCCGTCGCTGTGGGGCATGAACAGACGCAAGCGGTTGAGCAGCTTGAAGATAGCCAGGCCTGCAATGGCCAGCACGGTAATTTCACCCAGGGTATCGAAGCCACGGAAGTCGACCAGAATCACGTTGACCACGTTATAGCCGCCACCACCAGGCTTACTGTTCTCCACAAAGAAGTTGGAGATCGATAGCGTTTCGCGGGTCATCACCGCGTAGTTCAAGCTAGCGACCACCAGCCCCAGCGCACCGGCCAGCAGAATATCGCGCACGTTACGCATCGGGCTCGATTCGGTAGGTGTTTTTTGCGGCAAGAAGAACAATGCCAGCATCAGCAGAATCATCGTGACGACTTCTACCGATAGCTGAGTGAGCGCGAGATCAGGTGCCGAGAAACGTGCAAAGGTGAGGGCGACAAAGAGCCCTACTACTGACAGCATCAGCAGCGAAATTAAGCGGTAGCGGTGAGTCGCTGCGGTGGCAAGACCACCAAAAATGAGCATGCCCGCGCCTAGCAGCACCACGCCATCTATCGACTGGTTACCTTTGGTGCCGGTCAATTCTTGGATACTGGAAAGGCCGATCAGTCCCATCAGCAGGGCAGCACCCAGCAACCATCCCATATAGCGCTGTAGCGAGTTGCCTTCCAGCTTGGTGATGATCTGCTCGGCCTGATAGCCCACAGTAATGATAAACCGCTCGAACACGCGGCGTGCATCCACACTGGCGAAGGGCTGCACGAAACGGCGCAGATCGGCATGACGCCAGTACATGGCAATGCCCGCTGCAAAGGCTAGCAAGCTCATCATTAGCGGCAAATTCACGCCGTGCCAGATGGCGAGATGGAACGACAACGGTTCGCCCAGAACTGCCTGGGTGGCTAGCTCCAAAATGCCTGTTGCGAAAAAGGCGGGGAATAGCCCTACCAGCACACAGAGCGCCACCAGCAGCTCTACGGGCAAGCGCATCAGGTGGGGCGGCTCGTGGGGAGCTTTCGGCGTTTGCTCGCGAGCGGGCTTGTAGAACACCGCATGAACCAGCCGCAGTGAGTATGCCACTGAGAGAATGCCGCCCAGCGTCGCCAGGGCGGGCAGCACCCAGCTCAAACCGCCGAGTACCGGGGTGGCGAGCGTTTCGGTAAAGAACATCTCTTTCGAGAGGAAACCGTTAAACAGCGGCACCCCCGCCATAGCGGCAGCGGCCAAGGTGGTCAGCAGTGCGGTGACGGGCATCGCCTTTCTGAGTCCGCCAAGCTGCTTCAGCTCCCGGGTGCCGGTTTCGTGGTCGATGATGCCCGCGCTCATGAACAGCGCCGCTTTAAAGGTAGCGTGGTTCAGAATATGAAACAGCGCAGCTAACACAGCCATGGGGCTGCCAATCCCTAGCAGAACGGTGATTAAGCCCAGGTGGCTGACGGTCGAAAACGCCAGAATGCCTTTCAAGTCGGTTTTGAACAGCGCAAACCACGCGCCGTAAAGCAGCGTAATGGTACCCACCAGTGGCACGACCACGCTCCACAGCGCGCTATCCGCAATGGCGGGATGCAACCGGGCCATTAAGAAAATACCCGCTTTTACCATCGTGGCTGAGTGCAGGTAGGCTGAAACGGGCGTGGGAGCCGCCATGGCATGGGGAAGCCAGAACTGGAACGGAAACTGAGCAGATTTGGTGAATGCGCCCAGTAGTACAAGCCCGAGCATGAGCGGATAAAGCGGATCAGCCACGATGGTGGCGCCGCTGGCCAGCACGTCATCCATCCGATAGCTACCGGCCATATCGCCCAGCAGCAGTAAGCCTGCTAGCAGTGCTAGGCCGCCTGCACCGGTTACCGTAAGCGCCATGCGCGCGCCTTTACGGGCATCGCTGCGATAGGACCAAAAGCCAATCAGCAGGAAGGAGGAGAGACTGGTCAACTCCCAAAATAGCCAGAGCAGGATAAGGTTATCGGACATCGAGATGCCGACCATCGAGGCCATAAACAGCATCAAGAAGGCGTAAAAGCGTCCAAAAGGCTCATCGCTTGCCAAGTAAAAATGGGCATACAATAGAATCAATAGCCCAATGCCCAAAATGAGCAGGTTGAAGAGCAGCGACAGGCCATCGAGACGAAACGCAAGCTCCAGGCCGAGTGCGGGCATCCAGGTGGCAGCAAAACGCAGCGCTTCACCCTCCATCAGGGCAGGTATTTGCAGCAGCGTAAGTAGCAGTGCTGTTGCTGGCAGTATGCCCGTTGCGAGCGAGCACCAAGTGCGGCCGCGTTGGGCAGTCAGTGCCGGCACCAGTACGCCCAGTAACGGCAGTAAGGCGATCCACAGCAGTGTCATGAGGTCATCCAGCGCAAAAAATCAAAAAAATCGCCAGAGCAACGAGGGTTGCCCTGGAGGCGAAGATACATCAAGTGAAACAACAGGATATCACTTGTATGGAAGGTGTGTGATTTTAGTATAAAGTGTTGACGTTAACCGTTTAGAGACTCCTTGTTCCATGAGTGAACCTTTCAATACCTGGCAAGCCCGCTTTGAAAAGCTGCGTAGCAACAAGCTTTTTGAAGGACTGGTGATTTCCATTATCGTCATTTCTGCGTTGGTCATTGGCGCGAAAACCTACGAAGAAACCTCCCGAATTGAGCAGTGGTTGCTCTACCTGGATGTCGCAGTCACAGTATTTTTCCTGGTCGAGATTTTGATCAGAATGGCAGCCGAGCGCAACTTAGTCAGCTTTTTTAAGAAGGGCTGGAACGTTTTTGACTTCTTAATTGTGACTGCCAGCCTGATTCCTATGGATGATTCAGAGATGGTGCTGCTGGCGCGGCTGCTACGTATTTTCCGCGTGCTGCGCCTGGTGTCGATGATTCCAGAGCTGCAGATGCTGCTGGGCGCGCTAGTGAAATCGGTTCCCCGCATGGGCTACGTGGTGCTGCTCATGTTTATTATTTTCTACATCTATGCGGCGCTGGGTAGTTTCCTCTTCAGCAACATAGATGAGTTTTTGTGGGGCAACATTTCTGTTGCCATGTTGACACTATTCCGTATCGCTACGTTTGAGGACTGGACGGACGTGATGTACGCCACCCAGGAGGTATATGCCTGGAGCTGGATTTACTACCTGACGTTCATTTTCCTTACTGCGTTTATTTTTCTTAATATGATGATTGGTATTGTGCTGGACGTGATGCAGAAAGAGAGTGCCCAGCTCGATTTTGACAGTGGCGAAGGGGAGCCTGCCCAGCTGCAGGCACTGCGTAGCGACGTTTACTCGCTCAAAGCGCAGCTTGATCGTATGGAAGCCGCGTTGGCAGAGCGAAATACAGCTTCGCCTCCCCCCAATAGTCCTACTGATTCCGCTAAAACAGATTAACGACAGGAGCGCCGCTATGATGTTGTCCGACCCTTCTAAAAAGTATCGCCCTTTCGTGGCCGTGGATCTGCCTGACCGCCAGTGGCCTAGCCAACGTATCGAAACACCGCCCATCTGGTGCAGCGTGGATCTGCGCGACGGCAACCAGTCGCTGATTGACCCCATGGATCAAGAGCGCAAGCAGCGCCTGTTCGACATGCTGTTGAAGATTGGTTTTAAAGAGATTGAAGTTGGCTTTCCCTCCGCATCGCAAACCGACTTCGATTTTGTTCGCGCGCTGATCGAACAAGATAAAATTCCAGAGGACGTGACCATTCAAGTGCTGACCCAAGCGCGTCCGCACCTGATTGAACGCACCTTTGAAGCACTGAAGGGCGTCAAGAACGCCATCGTGCATGTCTACAATGCCACCGACCCGATGTTTCGTCGGGTGGTGTTTAGCGTCGACAAAACCGAGTGCATTCAAATTGCCGTGGATGCCACCGCGCAGATCCGCGATTTGATGGCGGCCAATCCGGAAACGAACTGGACTTTCCAGTACTCACCCGAGCTATTCACCACCACGGAGATGGATTTCGCGGTCGAGATCGTCGAAGCGGTGATGGACACTTTTGGCCCCAGCGTCGACAACAAAATGATCGTCAACCTGCCAGCCACGGTCGAAGTCGCTACGCCCAACAACTACGCTGATCAGATTGAGTGGTTCTGTCGCCATGTCAAAAAGCGCGATACCTTGATCGTCAGCGTTCATCCGCACAACGACCGCGGCACTGGCGTCGCGGCGGCCGAACTCACGTTGATGGCGGGGGCAGATCGAGTCGAGGGCACGCTATTTGGCAACGGCGAGCGTACTGGCAACGTAGATATCGTCACGCTGGCGATGAACATGTATACCCAAGGGGTGAATCCTCAGCTCGATTTTTCCAATATCACCCCGATTATGCGCGAGGCCGAGTACTGCAATCAGTTGCCCGTTCACCCGCGCCACCCGTATGTGGGCGATTTGGTCTTTACCGCGTTCTCAGGCTCTCATCAGGATGCCATCAAAAAAGGCATGGCGGATCGCCGCGCTAATCCGGATGCCGTTTGGGATGTGCCTTACTTGCCCATCGACCCTTTGGATGTAGGCCGCAGCTACGAAGCGGTTATCCGTGTAAACAGCCAGTCAGGCAAAGGCGGCATCTCTTACCTGTTAGAGCAGGAGCACGGTATCGAGCTGCCCCGCAGGCTCTCCATTGAGTTCAGCCAAGTGGTGCAGGAAGTGGCGGACCGCACGGGTAAAGAGATCACCTCACAAATGATCTACCAAGCCTTTGCCGATGAGTATCTAGAGCAGCGGTCACCGCTGGCACTGGTGAATCACCGTCTTTCCTCCGAGCCAGATAGCCCTAAAGTAGCGCTAGAGGCCATTGTCGAAAACGGCGGCCAACGCCAGACCCTGACCGGTGAAGGCAACGGCCCGCTGGCCGCGTTCATCAAGGCGCTGGTGGCGAGCGGCCAAGAGGTCGAAATCATTGACTATCATGAACACTCCCGCGGCCAAGGGGCGGATGCCGAAGCGATCGCTTACGTGGAAGTACGCATTGATGGCAAAGCCGTATTTGGCGTAGGTACCGATGAAAGCATCACTAGCGCCTCCATGAAAGGCGTGCTTAGTGCAATCAATCGCCACTATTCGACGCAGCCTGCGGCGGCCAATGTGACGGCGGAGTCGTTAGGGTAAATGCTCAAACGGCCTTGGCTGTTCATCGTATTAGTCGCCATGGCCCTGGCTGGGCTGCTCTCGCTGACGGCCTCCGATGAGCCGTTTGAAGAGACGTTGGTACGCTTGGAAGTAGAGCGGGCACTGCCCGCTCTTGAGCCCACGCTGCAAGAAGAGTCTGCTGAGATCAACGCACTGTTTCTGCACTATGCGTCTGATCAAGCGCTATGGATGAGCGCCGCGTTGGCGATGTTGCGTCACGGTGATATCGCTCGAACCACGCTTCTCGATTATGGGCTATCGCCCCAATTCCAACAGGTGCTGGTGCGCTTCGGAGCGGATGCCGTGCTGCCTATCAGCTACTTCCGCGATCACGACGTGACGACGCTGCGCGCTCAGCACTGGATAGGAGAGCGCTATCAGCAAGTCAGCCGCTGGTGGGGCGATGAGCCATCGGATACCAATGAGCTAGGTGACGCAGACGTAGAGGCGGCCATGGCCGAGCTAACCCCTTTGCGGCGTGGCCAGATGGGTATCGCGTTACTCGACAGCAACGGCCACGGGCTGCTCAACCAGTTTGTCGTGGATGACGAAGGCAACGTGGCGTGGCTGCAAGGGGAGCGTCTTGTATCCGGAGTAGGTGATTTCTTTACCAGCGGTCTACGTGACTTAGAAAGCCAGTGGCGGCGTGGCGAGGCAATAGGCGCAAGCGATTTGGGCTGGGCGGGTGTTGATCTGCTGGTAATGGCCAGTACTGTGAAGGTACTCCGCGCTGGAAGAGCCGCTCGTACGGCTCGTCTGGGTGGCGTCGAGGCGCAGGCCGCTCGCACGGGTGTGCGTCAAGGGATCGTTGCCACAAGCGGGCGCTTCGCAACGCTGCCGCGCATGGCCAAAGTTGCAGCGGTAGCCGGCACGGCTTATGTGGTCATTCGCCACCCCAGCCTGGTCAGTGCACTGGGCGCCCATCTATCTCACTGGCTAGGCTGGCCAACGTGGCTCGGGCAGTTTCTTGTCTGGTTGATTGTACTGTTGCCAGTCTTGTTTATTGCCCGATTCGTTTACCGCTGGTTACTGACGCCGCTGCTTTGGTTATTGGTACCTTTGACGCGACTGTGTTTAAAGGCTGCTCACCATGCTCCTGTGAAGTGGCCACATAGAGCAGTGGAGTAGCTGGGTTCAATGGGCCTATGTGCAGCATAGGCCCATTGCGTTAGCGTTAAGATTGACGTGTCAACCACTCCCTCCAACTGCCAAACTCAGTAACATCCACTGCATCACCGTCTTCATTGAGCGCACCTGCGGTGCAAATAAACCCACACTTCCAGCTACCGTCGGCAAGCTCTACCTGACCTAAGCCTAGCGGGGCGGGGATGCCAGCCAAAAAACTACCCAGCGTCTCGCTCGGTAATCGCCAGACCTCGACTTCGATTGACTGGCCGTGGGTGTCCCGCACCATTGCTGGACGCTTGGGTGGCCCGCCTGCTAAGGCAAATAGCTTATAGCGCGGTGCGCTGTGGGTAGTGCTAACCAGTACGCCGCCGCGTTCGGTGAGCTGGTGGTTAAGCGGTAAGCCTTGCAGATGCGCACCGCATACAACCAGCTCCATTGTGCCATTTTGGGCCATGGTGAAGGGCTCGGATAATGCCGGGTGGGCAACACCGGTGGCACCCAGCGGTAGCATGAGGCGTGTTTCTAACGCGCGGGCGAGGGACAGCAGCGTTAAGTCGTCGAATGCCCGCCCAAATAGCGTGACGCCCACGGGCAGTTTTTGCTCGGTAAAGCCTATCGGCACCGCCAGAGCACTGTAGTCGAGCAGGTTCATAAAATTGGTCCAGGTGCCTAAACGCGAGTTCACGCCAATAGGATCTGCTGCCACTTCTGCCTTGCTGGGGTGCGTGACTGTCGTGGGCGAGAGCATCACATCCACCTGACCGATGAGTGCATCGGCTTGGCGCTTGAACTCGGCAAGCTTATAGCGCGCATCGAAGGCATCCACGGCCAGTGGCGTAGACCCTCCTTGGGTAATTTTAAACGTGACCGGATGTACAGCCTCCGGGTGGCTCTCCATCAACTCATGAATCACATGGTAGCGCTCGGCGACCCAGGGCCCTTCGTAAAGTAGTCGTGCCGCAGATAGCAGAGGCGAACAGTCCAGCTCGACTTTTATTCCGCCAATAGCTTCCAGCTCGGCAATCGCTTGGTGCATCCCCTTGGTGTACGCCGCGTCGGTTTGCCATTGAGATGCAAGCGGTACCCCAAAACGAAACATCTTGGGCGCTGTGCCGTAGCGCTTACCGTGCACGGAGAAGCGGTGTTCCCGAGACCAAGCGCACTGATCATCATAAGTAGCGGTAATACTGAGCACTTTCTCGGCATCGTCAGCGGTGAAGGTAAACAGGCTAATGGTGTCGAGCGTTGCGCAGGCAGGAACTACACCGCGAGTACTCAGCAGGCCAAGGCTAGGCTTGACGCCGTATATATTATGAAAACAGGCAGGCACACGCCCAGAGCCTGCCGTATCGGTACCCAACGCAAAACTCACCATACCTGCTGCGGTGACCACCGCCGAGCCGCTGCTGGAACCCCCGGGAATATAGTCGGGGTTAAAAGCATTGGCAGGAACACCGTAGTCACTCAAAGCACGCTCACCGACCAACCCGGTCGCAAACTGATCCAGGTTGGTTTTTCCCATGGGGATGGCACCCGCATCGATCAGCTGCTGCACTACAAAGGCACTTTCAGACGGTGTGTACGCATAGGCTGGGCTGCCTGCCGTGGTAGGTATGCCCGCTAAGTCGATGTTGTCCTTTATGGCAAAAGGGATACCGTAAAGGGGTAGCGTCTCAGGCGACTCGCCTTCCAGGCGCTTTAAATAGGGTGCCAGCTGTTTACGGTCCAGGCGTGTTATCCAGGCAGGGTCTTTGTCGTAGCTATCGGCCCGTACGAGTAGCTCGTCAATTAATGCAGTGGGCGTTAGGTCACCTTGCTGGTAGGCGGCGTGAAGGCTTGTAATATCCAGTGACATCGAGAGCGCCATGGTTGACTCCTTTAAAGTGGCATCGTCGCAGCGTTGGCTGATGAGTATCGGGTTCCGTTTAGGAAGCGCCCCTGTCGCCAGGGCTGTGTCGAAAGCTCGATTCGCCAGCCTTCATGGTGGCGTTGGCAGTAGTCGAAACAGAGACTGGCGCGCCAGCGAAGGTCGTCGGTGTTGGCATGGCTGGGCAGGGTGAGCGGGTGCTGGGGAGTGGCTGCCGATTGACGAGGGGTAATCGCAATGGCGTGATCACCCAGCGCTAGCCAGCGCAGGCGACCCAGCGCATCGATGCGAATCGTCTCTTTTGCATGTGGGGCAGTGAACCGTTGCCAGTGCTCGACGTAATGCCCGACCGGGTGCTGCTCTTCAATCGTGTGATCATTCAGCCAGCGTAGCAGGCCGACGTCTTTTTCCAGGCTGGGGCAGAGATCCTGAAAGCGGTGCCAGGTGCATATCCCGTCCTCAATCTGGGTTAGGCCCGTAAAGGCCGTCAGGCTCGCCAGCCATTCAAGCTGTGATCGGCTGCACTCTTCAAGGCTTTGGATGCCGCTGAAGTCGGGCGCGTCAGCGGGGATGCGCAGGTCGGCATGCCACTGGTGGCCCTGCAGCCATACCACTTGAGTGGTGGTATCAGTGACGCGGTAGGGCGGTGTATGGGGCTCTGCATAGAGCATACGCTGCCAGCCCCCTGGGTACTGCTCGGGTACGATGGGAAGCGGCATCGTCATCGATTCGTCTCCTCGTTGCCCGGCGCCTTATGCTTGCCATGTTGTCCCAGACTACCCACTTCCCGGGCCCCTTCGGGGAGCGCAATTTCACCCTTCGCCAAGCGCTCGCGCAGGTAGCGGAAGGTTTGGATGGTTTGGGCGAAGAGGTGGTCGCCTGCTTTTAGTGCTGAGTACCGGGCTTGTCCGTGGCGAGCGACCAGCTCGGGGAGTGGTTCGACCACGGTGTGGTAGTCACAGGCGAAAAACAGCGGGAACGAGTAGCGCTCCTCTTTCACTTTACGTACCCGATGGGAGGTGGCAACAAACTCGCCATTACTCCAGATCTCAAGCATATCGCCAATATTGACGATCAACGCGCCCTCCTTGAAAGGTACATCGATCCACTCGCCTTTCCCATTCATCACCTCAAGCCCTGGCGCGGTGGGGAGTAGCAGGGTAAAGCACTCGTAGTCAGTGTGGGCGCCGATGCCTTGGGCATCCTCAGCATTAGGGTTATAAGGGTAATGGATCAGGCGCAGCTGACTGGGCGGCTTATTGACGTGCTGAAGCAGTTGCTGGGGAGCCAGCCCTAGCGCCATAGCAAAGCCGCCCATCAATGCGCGCCCGACGTGGTACGCAGCGTCGTAATAAGCGGCCACTGGCTCCTTGAAACCGTCCAGGTCAGGCCAGGGGTTGGGGCCGAGCAACGGTGTCCCGGCCAGCACCTCCGGGTCATCATCGGGTAGTTCAAAGGCTAGGTCGAAGGCCTCTTTCATATCGGGCTTGGCCGGGTCCGGCGACTCCTCGCCGGGCGGCACATAGCCACGGTGGTGGGTGTAGCGCCCGATGTAGCGCTCCATTTTGGTTGCTTCAGACTGAGCAAAGAAACGCTTGGCCTGATTAATCAGGCCTTCCCGCAGTGAACCATCAATACCATGGCCCACCATTTGGAAAAAGCCCACGTCTCGGGCGGCGCGGCCCAGCTCAGCGGCGACCTCGCGGCGTGCCTGTTCATCCCCGTGCAGCAGTGGATGAATGTCGATAATGGGGATCTCCTGAAAGGCTGCTAAGCGTTGGTCTGCGGTAGGTGTGCTCATGCGTCAGCTTCCTCTTCTTGGGTGAGCACCACCAGAGGCTGGCCGGGTCCAATGGCTGCACCTTCGGCAAGCGGCAGCCTAGCAACACGCCCAGCGCAGTGGGCCGTGACCTCTACCTCCATTTTCATCGACTCCACCAGCGCCACCGGCTGACCGGCGTCTACCTGCTCCCCCTCCTTGACCAGCAGTTTCCACAGGCTGCCGGTCACTGGGCTTTCGATACCCAGTTCATTTTCGTCTAGAGTGTCGACTTCTGCGCTAGCTGGTGCTTGGTCTTCAAAGGTGAACTGGCCGTTGGCGCGCCAGGCTGCCATTTCCGCCTGGAAGGCTGCTTCGCGCTTGGTGCGGAATGCCTCGATGGCGTCGGCGTTTTTATCGATATCGGCTTGGTAGTCGGCCAGTTTGAAGCGGGCCGTTTCAATAGGCAGCTCGAAGCGCCCGTGGGGAAAGTCACGGCGAATTTGCTGTAGCTCTTCGTGGCTGACTTCATAAAAGCGAAGTTGATCAAAAAAGCGCAGCAGCCAAGGGTTAATGAAGTGTTGTGTGGTGCGGTAACGGTTCCACATCTGCAGCGTGCGGCCAACGAACTGGTAGCCGCCGGGGCCTTCCATGCCATAAACGCATAAGTAGGCGCCGCCAATACCCACCGAGTTTTCCGCCGTCCAGGTACGGGCGGGGTTGTATTTGGTGGTGACCAAGCGTTGGCGCGGGTCGAGGGGTGTCGCGACGGGCGCCCCCAAATACACATCTCCTAAGCCCATCACCAGATAACGGGCGTTGAAGACGATATCGCGCACTTGCTGTTCACTTTCAAGGGCGTTGATGCGACGAATAAAATCCAAATTACTGGGGCACCAGGGAGCATCTGGGCGTACGCTGCGCTGATACTTGTCGATAGCTTCCTGGCAGGCGGGGTCATCCCAGGAGAGCGGTAGATGCACGACCCGGGACTCCACTTCCAGTGATTCCACATCCACCAGCGCCTGCTCGGCTTGTTGTAGGTGGGCAAGCAGATCGTCAAGGCTCAGCTCCAGCGGTTCGAAATGCACTTGTAGCGAACGTATACCGGGCGTTAGCTCTCGAAGCCCTGCAAGCGGATGTTCACGCAGCCACAGCATCCAGGCGTGAACCCGGAACCGCAGGGCGATATCCAGCTCCATGGGGCCAAATTCGATCAGCAGGAAGTCGTCTCCGGCACGGCGGTACACGACCCGCTCACCGGCCTCAGAGGCAGGTAAATCTCGTAGAATCGGGCTAGCCCGCTCTGTGGTTAACGCAACGTTGGGGATAGGTGCTAGTGACGCGAGCTGAGTGAGTTGGCGCTCCTCTAAGGCACGGGCGGTGGTGAGGGTTACCGGGACAAAGCGGACCTTGTCACCAGCGGTGAGTTGTCCCAGCTTCCAGCGTTCAGCGCGCACCACGGTGGCCGGGCAGACAAAGCCACCCAGTGACGGGCCGTCCGGGCCAAGAATGACCGGCATGTCGCCGGTAAAGTCGATAGTGCCAAAGGCGTAGGCGTTATCGTGAATATTGGAAGGGTGGAGTCCTGCTTCACCGCCATCCGCCCGTGCCCACTCTGGGCGTGGGCCAATTAGCCGTACACCGGTGCGGCTGGAGTTGTAGTGCACTTCCCACTCGTGATCGAAGAAGCGTTCGATATCGCTATCGGTGAAGAAGTCGGGCGCGCCATGGGGTCCATAAAGCACGGCAATTTCCGTCACGCTTTCGGAATCGTTGCCAATGGCGGGGGCCAGTGCGCTATCCAGCGTGCATGAGGGCGCAGGCACCAACGTGGGTAGCGCCAGCATATCGCCGCTGCGCAGTGCCCGCCCGCCATGGCCGCCAAACTGGCCTAGCGTGAAGGTGCTGCGAGAGCCCAGATAGCGAGGGCATTCAATGCCGCCGCGCACTAGAAGATAAGCGCGTGCCCCAGCGGTGGCCTTGCCTAGCGTCAGAGTGGCACCGGCCGGAACATCAATGACTTCCCAGTGATTTATGGGGTTGCCATCCAGCGAGGCGGGCAACTCGGCGCCTGCTAGCACGACCTGGGTGGCCCGGTGGAAGCGAAGCGTGGGGCCCTGGAGGGTAATTTCTAGGCCAGCGGCATCCGTGGGATTGTCGAGTAGGCGATTGCCAAGGCGAAACGACCAGTCGTCAAACGGGCCGGAAGGCGGCACACCCACATCCCAGTGACCCTGGCGACCGGGAAAATCCTGAATTGTGGTGAGCGTGCCAGGGGCGATCACTTCCATGGCGGGAGGTGCCCACGCCAGGGTGGTAAGCCAGTGGGTGTCGATATCCGCCTGCTGAAAGCGTTCGGCACGCAGAACGTGGGCAAGCCAGCTACGGTTGGTGGCAATGCCATAAACGCTGGCGTTGTCCAGCGTATCCGCCAGCTGTGCCGTCGCCTGCTCGCGGCTTTCGGCATGCACCATCACTTTGGCTAGCATGGGGTCAAATAGCGGTGACACTTCCAGGCCTGCCTCAATGGCGTGGTCGATGCGCAGGCCGCTGGCTTCAGGAAAGATGACTTCCGTCAGTAGCCCGGCGCTGGGGCGAAAATCGTGAGCGGGGTCTTCGGCGTACAGACGTGCCTGGACGGCGTGACCAGTGGGGGAGAGCGTCTGGGCAAGTGTTTCCAGGCGAGGGAGCTCTCCGGTGCCGAGCTTTACCATCCATTCGACGATATCGACGCCGTAGACCAGCTCGGTGACGCCGTGCTCCACCTGTAGGCGAGTATTAACCTCCAGAAAATAGAAAGCTTCACGCTCGGCGTCGTAAATGAACTCGACGGTTCCCGCGCTGCGGTAGTTGACCGCTTTGCCTAGTTGCACCGCCGTGGCGTGCAGTGATTGGCGCACGGCTTCGGGGAGGTTCGGGGCTGGGCACTCTTCCAGTACTTTTTGATGGCGGCGCTGGGTAGAACAGTCGCGTTCACCGAGGGCGATAACACTGCCCTGGCCGTCGCCAAACAGCTGTACTTCCAGATGACGGGCACGTGCGATATAGGCTTCCAGGAAGACACCGCCATCGCCAAAGTTGCGCTCGCCAAGGCCTTTCACTGACTCAAAGGCGCGTGCCAGCTCCGTCTGAGAGCGGCAGACCTGCATGCCGATGCCACCGCCACCCGCAGTGGATTTCAGCATGACCGGGTAGCCGATTCGTTCGGCGGCCTGTTGGGCCTCTTCGAGGGTCTCCAACAACTTTGATCCTGGCACCAGCGGTACGCCTGCTTTTTCGGCGAGTGCGCGGGCTTCGTGCTTGAGGCCAAACTGCTGTATCTGCTCGGCAGTGGGGCCTAGAAAGACGAGCCCGGCGGCATCGCAGGCGGTAATAAAGCGCGTGTTTTCCGAAAGAAAACCGTAGCCGGGATGGATGGCCTGGGCGCCGCTCTGCTGGGCGATAGCGATCAGTTTGTCGATGTTCAAATAGGTATCGCTGGCGGCCCCCTCACCCAGTGAGTAGGCCTCATCAGCTTGGTGCACGTAGGGCGCATCGCGGTCGGCATCGGCGTACACCACCACGCTCCCCACGCCTAAAGCTTTAAGCGTGCGTAGAATACGGGCGGCAATCGCGCCGCGATTGGCAATCAGGACTTTGCTAAACGTTTTATGGATGGACATGGCACTGCCTGCAAACAAAGGCGGGTCGTCCCGCAGGTTGTTTGGCCTTCTAGGGTCGTCCCTAGGGCGAATTACTTAACCCCAAATCAGTAGCTCGATGGGCGTGGGGTTGTAGCCGTTGCAGGGGTTGTTGAGCTGAGGGCAGTTGGAGATCAGCACGATGACATCCATTTCTGCGACCATTTCCACATACTTGCCCGGTGCGGAGATACCGTCTTCAAACGTCAGCCCGCCGTCAGCGGTCACCGGTACGTTCATGAAGAAGTTGATGTTGTGGGTGATGTCCCGCTTGCTCAGGCCATACTCTGGGTGGTTGGCGATGGCCTGCATCCAGTTATCCCGGCAGGAGTGCATGTGGCGCTTTTCCAGGTCGTAGCGCACGGTGTTGCTTTCGCTGGCGCAGGCACCACCTAGGGTGTCGTGGCGGCCGCAGGTGTCGGCGGTGAGGGTAAGCAT